>NZ_JBXKIW010000041.1:0-73327 GCF_056995035.1 Romboutsia sp.
GCTTTATAAGCTTCTTCTAATTCTTCTAAACTAAATCCTAAGCTATATACTAATTCAACAAATGAAGGTATTATATTATTCTTTAGTGCATTTCTAGCATGTCTTTTGCTCCATGGCAATGTTGTAAATCTATAAACCATTTTTATAAATATAGTTTCTGGTATTGTAACTTGTATCTCTTCCAACGTTCCTACTAATTCCACATCTAACATATTTGCTAAATTCCCAATGTGACTTAATAAATCTGATAACTCTTCTAAAACATGATTTTTATCTACTGGCGTTTTATCCCACCACTTATGAACTTTACTAGCATTTAATACTTCTACTAATTCACTTATTAAAGCTAATGTAAGCCACATAGGAACATTGTAAGTTGCATCTTGATAATTTATACCTTCAACACTTTTTAAATGTTCTAGGAAGCTTTTTTGTTCTTCCTGTACATATCCTAAATCAATTTTACTTTTCAATTTCTATTTCCCCCATTTTCTTTTTTTCTTCAAGTTCATTTTCTGCAATAATCAAAGCCTTTAATGGATCATGTTGAAGATTTTGTTTCTTCATAATTTCTCCAGCTCTTTTTATAGCTGTTTTTCTTTCGTGTAGTGGTATCTCCATTTAACTCACCCCTGCTAATAGTTCTTTTATTGTAAGTTTGCAATACCTCACTTTATATCTCTTTTTTACTAATGCATTTCTATAAATACCATTCCATAATGTATTTTCTGTAATATTCATTCCTCTTGAAGCATCATGCATTTTTAAAAATCTTCTTTTTTCATTTGTTTGTAAATCTATAACTTCTATAAATTTACTTTTGTAATCTTCTATATAATCAATTATGTAATCTTCAAATTCTAAATAATCTTCTTGATCCTTGAATGTTATATCTGCTACAGTACCTTTTTTTATGTACTGCTCAAGTTCTTCTCCAAATAACACACCAGCTTGTAACAATTCTCTTGCTATATCTGTAGCTATATCTTTTCTACTCTTTACTAACATTTCATATTCCCCCTTGAAATCTGTTTATTTCCTTTCTGCATGTTTAGTAGTGCATTTATATTATTAAGTCTATTTTTCTTCTCTGCGTTGCTACTGTGAAGTATTTTCACTATTTCAATACCATATTAAATACTGTTTCTTGTTTAATCTCCCCATATATCAAAATCATTTTATCTTTGGGAGCATATCAGCTCCCAATAGTTTATTTAAATTTATCCTTTTGGCTTTCTTGTAAGATTCGCTCCAATTCATCAGGAGCAAACTTACTAAAAGTCTCATTTACGTTATGAAATCTAGTTTTTACTCTTGGTATATATTTAGTAGTCTTGTTCATACTAGTATTAGTTCTTGTTATGGCTGGTGGATAATCATCCTCTATCGCTTTAATTAAGAATCCTACTAGATTTTCAACTCTAGGTGTATTTTTTGCTAAATCTAGTTTTTCAATTAGATAACCAATTTCTTTACAAGTAGCTAAATAAGCATTAGCTACTTTTTTCATGTCTTTTTCTTTCAAATTGAAATAAGATTTAATTTTATCCACAACCACCACCATTTTTTTTTCTTCTTGTTGTTGTTTCTCTAACTCTATCTCTTTCTCTTTCTCTATCTCTGTGTTACCTTTTATTACATTAGAGTTACACTCGGTTACATCCGTGTTACAATGTAACGTTTTTTGGTCTTCTTTATTTTTAAGTCTATGCTTGCGAACTCTCTCTGCACTAGCACTTTCAATACCTATCATACTTTTACATTGAGGTAATATATATTCATCTTCATTAACCATTTCTATTAAATTCTGATTTTGTAAGAAAGCTAACGTCATTTTTACATTGTCTGTATCTTCATCTAGTTCTAGAGCTAATTCTTCTGAAAAACTATCTTCTACTCCATCAAAATAAATTTTATTATCATGTTTCATAGCTACAAGTAACATTTTTAAATATATAACTGTGTAAGTATCTCCACCTGCTATTTTTCTAAGTTTTTTTATTTCTTTTTGTCTAAAAAAATCATCTTTTAATTTTAGCCAATAGTACTTTTTATTTGCCATTACCTCACCTGCTCTTTATCTGTAGTATAAAAATTTAATTCCTTGCCATGCTCCGAATAATATTGAAGCATCAGCAGTTAGAACCATGTATATTAATTGCATTAGGATAATCCTCCTATAAATATATCTCTAATCCTTTTTGAGCTATATCAACTGGTACTCCTGTAGCTTTTTGTATTTCATTTACAAAGTAAGCTACATCGCTATTTGAACTACTTAAGTGCAAGAGCATTAGAGTACTTAATTTACTTAAGTTATTTGATTTTAAAAATTCTATTACAGTACTTAATTCAAAGTGACTTTTAACTATTCTATTTCTTAGAGATATTGGAATAACTCCATTTTCTATGTTTTCATCTAATATATTTTTACTGTAATTACATTCAATCAATATATGATTTAAATCGTTAAAGTTATATTCACAATAGTAACTATCCGTTATAAAAAGTAAGTTTCCTATATCTTTGTGATTTATTAAAAATCCAAGTGGTTCTTTTGCATCATGTTTAGCTTCAAATGGTAATATAGTAAAATTACCAACTTTAAACACTTCTTCACTTTTTATTACTTTAGTTCTATGATTTTTTATTGTTAAACTTTCAAATGTTCCTTTACTTGCATATACGTCTATACCATTCTCATTTAGTTTTTCAATAGCTTTACTATGGTCTTTGTGTTCATGTGTCACTAAACATCCTACAACACCCTCTAGGTCAAAATTTAAACCTTCTAATATTTGCTTATAGCTTATTCCACACTCTAGTATTAATGTTTCATCTTTTGATTGGAGCAAGTAGCAGTTACCTTTACTACCACTTGCTAATACCTTAAGTTTCATTTTAGAAACCTGGCCCTTCAAATGTAGGATTATCTGCTTCAACTTCTTTGAAATCTGCATTTACAACATCACCAGGAATTTCTATTGTTTTCTTATTGGCATTTTGAGTTATTTCTTCATTAACTTGATTATCAACATATTGTGGATTACCTTGATTATTAACAACTGCTTGATCATTGGTTATTGCACTTTGCATTTCTATAGACAATATTCCGTATTTACTAAGTAACCTTTTCATTACAGTTTTTATCGCCATACCATCAAAATCTGTAGCCCATAAACTATTATCTGCAACCCACTTTTTAGCACTACTATAGCTCTGAGAATATTTCTTTGCATGTCTTTCCATTTCTTCTTTACTCATGTATATAGTCTTTTCAAATCCATTTAATAGTTTGAAATATGCTATATATCCAACTACAATATCTCTATTTATAAAACTTTCATCTTTATTAAATTCAATTTCTCCTGTTAACCTATTAACTTTCTCAATTTCTCCTTCATAAATCTCTATTGCATTTATAGTTTTGTATTGTCCTGTACGCATTGCTAACTGTATATATCCTTTATATCCCATTTGGAATTGAGCTTTTTTTATAAAGTTTCCATTTTCCTTAGTGTTATATGGAACTAAATAAGCAAATCCTAAATTCTGATCTATAGGTAAGTCTAATGTAGCAGCTACTACAGCCGAAGATATTATTGAGTTTGGTTCTGCATCTTTTAAAGCTGGTGTATTAGATGCATTCATTATTGAAGATATAAAAGCAGGTGCTTTTTTTCCCATTAATTCATTGAATCTTTTCTTGTAACTATCTTGCTTTAATAGGTCCTTAACAGGCATTACCTTATTTTGTTCTTGTGTTTGTATTTGATTTGACATATTACATCACCCCTTGTACTGATAATTTTTCTATTTTTAGTGGATTATCTTTAGTAACTACCAAG
Organism: Romboutsia sp.; assembly: GCF_056995035.1. Lineage (NCBI taxonomy): Bacteria > Bacillati > Bacillota > Clostridia > Peptostreptococcales > Peptostreptococcaceae > Romboutsia > Romboutsia sp. The sequence continues at coordinate 3,849 of NZ_JBXKIW010000041.1, forward strand.
TTTATCACTTGGCTATCAATTTCAATCAATTGATTAATAGATTCTCTGTTGTCTATAAATATTGGAGCTGATACACTAAAGTGCTTACTTAAAGTACTTATAATATCTAATCCTGCATTTATTTGACCTGCTGTATTTGCATTACCAAAAGGAACACCATTTACTAAAGCTTCACAAGTTTCATCTATTCCGCCATTTACTTGCTCTTTAAATAACTTGAATTTAACACTTTCAAACTTACTATTTATGTTACTTTCAAGCATGTTAACTCTAGCTTTTATAAATTCTTCGCACAGCATGACCACTCTCTCTTGCTTAGCTATATCAATTCCGAGCTCTTTTTCTTCATTTAGCAATTGCTCTTTTCTTATTGATAACTCTTTATTTAATTCTTTTTTAGCTAATGTTTTATTAAGTTCATTTATCTTGCTTGAAATTAGGTTCTTTTCTGCTCTTAACTCACCTGAGTTGGTTTCGCTTGGGTTGTTTATTATAGCTTCAAGTACATTTAATTCATTATTAAGTTTTTCAATACTTGAATTATCTTCATCAGTATAATTAACTTTAACTTCGACACCTTCTAATTTTTCTCTTAGAGTTATTAAGGACATGTTTTTTTCTTGAATCATTGAAAGTAGTCCTGTTATTTTATTGCTTAAATCTTGTATTAGTAAGTCTAAAGACTCAACTTCTTTTTTTAATGTCATACCTTTTTCTTGTATATTTTTCATCACTGCAGCTTTATTTAAGTTAAAATTAGATAATAATTCTTGCTTTTTAGATTCTATATCATTTGTTTCAAATTCCCTTTTACAAGTTGGACATTCTGTTTCTATAATGCTTAAATCTAAAGTTTCTTGAACTCTTTCAGTATAATCACTTCTCAAATCGCCCATTTTATTTTCAATATTTTCTTTACTGAACAATTTATTTTTTTTATCATTTTCAAGGCTTATTAAATTCATCCTTAAATCATTAACTTCATTTTCAAGGCTTCTTATTTGATTCATTAATTCAAATTTTTCAGCACTGGATCTGTTAATAGCTTTCTGATCTATATCTTGTTTCTGCTTCCTTATTTCAAATACTCGTTCTCTATCTTTTAGAGTTTGTTCATTTGCTCTATTGCTATTTAGTAAATCTAGTTCTATTCTTTCTAATAGTGAATTACTTGCTTCTAGCTCCTTATCAACTGATTCAAAGTCTATAGTTACTACACTTCTATCACATTCATTTATTCGTGTCGGTATTTCTTTTTTCTTATCTGAGAGCTTCTTTATACTAGCTTTCTTAGATTTTAATAATTCATCTACACTTCCCTTTTCTAACTCTATTCTTAAAAGTTCTAGTTCTTTATTGTTATCTATAACTTGTCCTGTTGTTACATCACCAGCAACTTCAAGTATTAAATTTCTAGCTTCTTTCCAGTTAAGTGAATCACTAAAGTAGTATGGATTAGTTAGTAATTTAAACTGATCCTCTTCTGCTATTTCTGATATTTTCTTTTGGTACTCCGTTTTTTTTACTGGAACATCATTAATTTCATATATAGTTTCATTTCCAGTAAATGTTTTTTCTGCTTCTCCACGTTTTTTAGTCCACTTTTCTTTATATGTTTTAGTTAGCTTAAATTCAAATCCATTTACTTCTAAAACTCCTGTAACTATTGGATTGAGCCCTCTTATTACTACATTAACTTCATCAAGTGGTTTTATATCAAACGTAGTTCTGTTTTTGCTATCTTTATCAAACATAAGCCATGTAAATGCATCAAATATGCTTGTTTTTCCAAGTGCATTTTCACCATATATGTTAGTTACTTTTTCAAAGTCTATATTTAATTCTTTTATTCCTTTGAAATTTTCAATTATTAATTTCTTTAAAAGTATTGATTTCATATTTTTTCTCCTATATAATTCAAGTGTATTTTGTTTTTAATTAGGGCCATTGCATTGGCTCTTTTTTATTGATACAGATCCTATTTTCCCATTTGCTATTTTAAAGCACCATCCACTTACTTTATGAAGTTCTAATACTTCATCTAATGTTATATTCTTAATGTCGTTTAATTTTCTGGTTAGCTCCAATCAGCTCACCCCCTTTTAAAATTCACCGCCATTATTTACCCATTTTTCATAAGATAATCTATCAACTCTATATTCTCTACCCACTTTAACTATGCTGAATAGGTTGTTTAAATCTGCATATCTTGCTAAATTCCTTATATGGCTTTCTGATGCTTTTAAGTATTTAGCAAATTCCTTTATTGTCATATAGTCTTTTGGAGCATAATCCTTATGATCTCTAAACATCCTCATAACTTCTACTACATCTTCTCTGTCTGCTATTGCTAATAAAAGTGAATCCCTATCTATGTTACGAACGATTAGTCTTTGCATTTCTGTTGCCATGATGCCCTCCTTATATCTTGTAAGTTTCTTCACTACATCTAATCGGTAACACTCCACCTAATAGCTTGTCTTTAGCATCATAAGCCTTAACTATGTCTATTGGCCCCTTAATTTCTATCTTGTGATAATCAAATAATCCCAATTTGTCTCCATTTACTATTACTCTATTGTCTAATCTATCTTCTGACGTATTTTTAATAAGAATATTGAACTTATTTTTCCTATAAGTAGGTAAATAACAAGCTATCTTCCCTTCTATATATTCATCAGCATTTATCCATTCACTAAATATATCTTTATCTAGTGCAAAAAACATTTTTTCATTTAAAACCATCTTATTTCTATCTTGAATAAAGAAGAAATATCCATCACATAGAATTATTTCATTTTCATTCAGAACATACTTTAATATTTTTCCTCCATTTTTATGCAAACTTAAAAAATGCTTTATCATATTTTGTTTCATTTGAAATTCCCCCAGTCTAAATTAGATTCCATATTTTATAGCCATATCTTTTACTATAGCTACATAACCTTCTATAAGTTTCTTATCTTCTGCTATTACATCTAAGTTGTTAAGTTTATCTCTCTTACTTTTAGAAACTCCTTCTTCTGCCATTCTTCTACATTTATTTGTAAGCCTAGTTTCTAAACTAACCCCAAATCTTTTATTCAAAAGTTCATAACTTTCATTTGTAAAATCTCTTATATATTTTAAGTCTCCTGCTTTTCTTGCTATTTTTCCTATTAGCGTTCTTGTGTCACTTCTCCAATTTGTTGTGTCTAAGCTAACAACTTCTTTTATCTCTTTTATTTCTGCCTTTGCTGATAGTGCATTATAATTAGCTTCATTCACTTGTTGTCTTAATTTCTTCTGCTCTAGCTCCATATTTATCAGTAACTGTAGCTGTGGTGATAAATTATTTATATTTGATGCTTGTTCTTTTTTTACAACTTTTCTCATTGCGAAATATTCTCTTCTAAATTTTTTTCTTAATTCTTTTGCTTTATCAGTTCTCATTAATCCAATTAATGCCATATATCCTTGTTCTGAAAGTAAATATATATTTGAACTTGCATTCAAAGCATTTTGAGTATAAAATCCGTTATCCTTAGCAAGGATAGCGAAATTTTCATTATCTTTTAAATCTAAAATATCTATTCCTTCCTCAAATTCATCTATATTGTTATTTATTAACTCATTAACTTTTCTTAAATCCATGTCATGTATTTCAGCTATTATTTTAGCTAAAACAACTTTTTCACCTTCTCCAAATCCACCTTCGATGACTGGTATCTCTTTACCTAGGAACTCTTGAACTCCTATTACTTTAATTTGAGTTTGAACTACTGCTAAACTTGTCATTTTTTCTTCTCCTATGAATTTTTGTTTTAAATATTGGTTAAGCTATATTTGTCAATATGACGAATCGTCTATAAAAAAATTTCATCCATCGTCAACTTAGGATTATGCTCTTTTAAAAGATTGGTTATTTCTCTAATTTCTCTTATATTAAACTCAGTTTTGCCATTCTCTTTAAAAGAGTACGTATTTAAACCTATTTTAAGAACTTTAGCTATGTCAGATTGATTAATACCAAACATTTTTCTGTAACCTACTAATTTGTTTTGTTTCATTTTATCACCTCTTTTGTCGTAGTGACGATTTATAAGTTAAGTATATCCGTCACTATGAATAATATCAATGTTATTTTTACATTTTTCTTAAAATTTTATTCATATTGACAATAATTATTTTCAAATTGACGAAAAAAACATATAATTAAGATGGAGGTGTATACCGTGGATAATTTTGGTAAAGTATTGAAAAATCTAAGAAATAGTCGCAATATTTCTGCTGTTAAGTTTAGTGAAGATTTAAATATACATAGAGGATCTTTGTCTAATTGGGAAACTGGGAGAAGAACCCCAGATAGCGAAATGTTACTTAAGATAGCAAACTATTTTAATGTAAGTGTGGATTATTTATTAGGAAATGAAAACAAAAAAACTGATGATACTGACTTATTTAATTTAAAAGGGGACGTTAGATTCCTAAAAAAAGTAAATGAAGATGAAATGGTGAAAATACCAGTTCTAGGGGTTATTAAAGCAGGCATACCAATGTTTGCGGAAGAAAACATTGTAGACTATGAGTATGTACATCAGGAGGAGTTAATAATGGGGGAGGAAACATTTTTCCTAGAAATAAAAGGAGATAGCATGATAAATGCTAGGATACACGAGGGAGACAGAGTAAGAATAAGAAAACAAAATTATATGGATACTAATGGGGATATAATGGCAATTAGAGTTAATGGCGATGAAGCTACTCTAAAAAGAGTATATTTACAAGATAATGGTATTTTACTTATATCAGAAAACCCTAAATATGCACCTATGTTTCATGCAGCTAAAGAAATAGAAAATAACTATGTTGAAATTATAGGTAAAGCTGTAGAAGTTAAATTCAAGCCATAAATCAATGTGAGGTGAATGACATAAATATAAAATCAGCCTTTATAAGAAAAAGAAATGATAACTATAATGTATATATTGAATTTATTGATGATACTGGAAAAATTAAACAAAAGAGCCAAGGTTGTTATAAAACAAAAAAAGATGCTGAAAAGCACCTAATTGAAATAAAACATTCGATTAATAATAATAAATTTATTATATCAAAAGATATTACTTTAGTCGATAGATGTTGCAAATATATTCATGATAATAAAAGTGATTGGTCACCTTATACTATAAGAAATAGAGAAAAAGTTATAAAAAATCAAATTAAACCTTTTTTTAAAGATACATTATTGAATGATGTGAGTGTATATCAAGTTCAACAATTTGCAAATTATCTTTTTTCTAAATATACAGCTGAAAGTAGTAAGGTAAGATATAATTTTTTAAAATGTGTACTTAAAGAATGTTACAGATTTAGAGAAATAAAAGAAGATCCTTGTGATTATGTCAAACTTCCTAGAAAAGAAAGTGAAAACATAGCAGATTCTTATACTAAAGAAGAAGTACTAGATCTTATAAAAAAGCTAAATGATCAAGTTATAGAAATACCTATATTATTAATGCTTTTATTAGGTCTTAGAAAAGGAGAAGCTGCAGGGCTTAGATGGTCAGATGTAGATTTTGAAAATAATATAATAAATATTAATCAAATTTTAATTACAGATGAAGGTATAATTTCTTTTAAAGCTCCCAAAACAGCTAAATCTAAAAGATCTTTATCTGCTCCATATGAACTTATGGAAAAATTAAAGCAGGAAAAGTTAAGACAAAACAAACTAAAGTTACAAAGCATATTAAAAAATGAATATGATTTGGTTTGTTTAAATGCAGCTTTAAATCCTTGGAAACATACTTTTTTAAATGATTGTTATCGTAGATTTTGTAACAATAACAATATTAGAAATGTTAGATTACATGATTTAAGGCATACTAATGCAACTTTGATGCTATTATCTGGAACTAACATGAAAGTAGTATCTGAAAGATTAGGCCATACAGATATAACTTTATCCATGAATCGTTATAGCCATGTATTAGAAGAAATGGATAAAAAAGCAACAGAAAATCTTAGTAATTTATTATTTAAATAATGTCAGCACAAAGTCAGTTCCACTGATGATTTTAAAAATGTCAGTTAGTATGTCAGTGTAATTGGTGCTAACTGGTAATATTAAAATCCAGTTATAAACTCATTCGTGGCAGTTGAAGTTAATCTAAGATAGTTAGTGTTTACTCCTCTTAAGAGCTCTTTTAAACCTGGAAAATAGTATTTTAAAAGGGAATGATAAATGTCATTCCCTTTTATTTATATATTGATCCTTATTAAATCCTAGTATTTCTATTCCATCTTTTATACATTCTATATTAAGCGGAAAATTAGGTCCTTTTTCTCCATCTATATCAGTTGTTAAATCATCATCACACTCTATTAAAACCTTTTTAGTTTTAAAATATAATAATTCATTTTCATTGTAATGATCTAAATGTTCTCCTTTTAATATATTAATAAGTATAGGAATAGACTTTGGTATAGGCATAGCTTTAAATATTATAACATCTAAATATCCATCATCAACTTCGGCTTTATATGCTAAGTTTATGTTTCCAGCAGTTTTACCATTAAAAACTAACATAAGATACATATCCCCTTCATAATTCACCTCTTCTGAATGAACATTTATCTTAAATTTTCTTAAACGAAGTGCTTCTTCTATTCCTGTTATATAATAAGACACTCTCCCCATATAGTTTTTCAAATCTGGATTTATTTTTTGAGATACATCCGTAAACATTCCTGCGCTTGCTACATTTATAAAGTATTTATCATTTATTTTTCCAATATCTATTTTTTTAGGAGTAAAATTGATTATATCCTTTATAGCATCTTTAACATCCCAAGGAATTTTTAAAGCATTAGCAAAATCATTAGCTGTTCCAGTTGGTAAAATTCCAATTGGTATATTTATATCAAATTCCTTCATAGAATTTAATACTATATCTACTGTACCATCCCCACCTGCTAATAATAAATGATCATATGTATCATCTATCCCTAAAAAGGCTTTACTTATATGCTCTTCTTTATTTAATCTATAAGGTATAAGTATATAATTATTTTGCTGGTATAATTTTATAATATCGTCTAATACGCTAATTATTCTTTTTTCACCTGAATTTGGATTGTATATAAATTTTACCTTTTTCATATTTCCTCCTTGCTACCCTTGGGGAAGTTACATTAATCATACAGTATAGTATATGATTAATAGCAAAATCTTATTTATCAATAAATTCATCAATATTACATAGTTAGTAGATATTTGCATATGTAATAAAGAGCACATTTGAAATTACTTAATGCACTCTTTTAAAAATTAATATCCAAAATTTTCATTTATAAATATTACATGTATTCTATTAGCTATTCTTTGTCTTTTTATAAGAGTGTATTCACAACATATTCTATCAGGACTATAACAATCCATACAATATCCAGTAGTTTTACATGGTGTATTTGTTCCTATTCTCTTCGCATTTGCTGGTGCACATATTTCTTTATTTCTATTAATTGCTTCCTCTACATTTTTTACCACCTTATTTACTCCTGTTATAACAATAACTTTATCTGGACCATAAAGCATAGCTGCTACTCTGTTTCCATTTCCATCTACATTATAAAGTTCACCATTTTCTGTTATTGCATTTGTACTAGTAAAGTATGAATCTGCAGAAAATGTTTTTCTATAAATTTCTTTTAAATCCTCTGGCGTAAGATTTGCCTCGTATCTATCTAATAATTTATATTTTCCACTTTTTAAAAAGTCTATTACTCCAGTTTCAAATAATGTCATAGATCCACCACAACTAACTAAAGAACCTTCTTGAACTATTTCTTGTATTTTTTCTAAAAGTTGTTCTTTATTTTGTACTAAGTAACCATTCATATTATTTTTTTCTAATGCTTTTATAGTTCTTTCTATTTTTTGTTCATTAACCCAAACCACATTCTTATCCATCTTATCTATTCCTCCTAAAAAATATTTCTTTTATTTTTATGATTCTATCATTTTTAAACTTATTTTATTTTATGATTTATGTATAGTGCTATTATTTTTATTTTACCACAATTATCTATATTTTATAAAATTTATATGTTATTTTATAAAATATAGATACATATATCTTAATTTAATCTATGATTTAAATTTTTCTATTTTGAGTATATAATGAAATTATTTTCTCAATCTTCTAAAGTGTAACTTAACATTAACTTCTGCTCCTATAAGTATTGCCCAACTACTTAGATAAATCCACGTCATAAGTACTATTATTCCCCCTATACTTCCATATATAATTTCATAATTTGCATAGTTATTTGAATAATAAGAATAAAAAAGTGATACTATTATCCATCCAAATGTTGCAATAACAGCTCCTGGTATAACGTCTTTTATTTTTATTTTTTTGTTAGGTGTATATTTATATAAACTTATAAGTATTATAATGACTGTAGATACCCCAATAGTATATCTACATACATTCCAAATATTCATAAATATATTATCAAACCCTATAAATTCAAATATCAAATATCCTATTTTTTCACCATATACTAAAAATATCATAGATGAAAAAATTAATAACAGTAATATTACCGTAAAAAAAAGTCCTATAAACATTACCTTTATATAGGATCTTGTTTCTTTTACCCTATACGATTTGTTAGCCCCCGTTATTATTGCTCTCAAAGCCCTAGATGATGTCCATAAAGTAATAAAAAAACTTGTTATTATAAAACTTAAACTTTTATTTTCCATTGCTGAATTAATTATAGATGCTGTTATTTCAAATGCACTTTGTGGCATCATACTTTGAATTACCGCTATATATTTACTTAAATGAAGCATAGGTATATATACTATGCTGCTTATAGTAAACATTAAAAATGGGAAAAAGGATAATAGCAATTAAAAAGACATTTCAGCTGCTTTTGAATTTATGTCAACATAATTAGAATTATTTATCATATTTATAATGTTTAGCCTATCTACTTTTACCATGTAAAACCTCCTTCCAAAATTTATTATATTTATATACTATTTATATATATGCATATAATAAATTAAGGATGTAACTTTAGCTACATCCTTAATTTATTATATTAATTTTTCTATAGTCTTATTTATATCAACCTTTATTCCTTTAATTTTTTCATTAGAGTTTTCTTCAGTTTCTCCTTTTACAGCTATATAAAACTTAAGTTTTGGCTCTGTTCCTGAAGGTCTTATAGCTACCCAAGAACCATCTTCTAAGAAGTATTTTAAAACATCAGCCTTAGGAAGATTATCTATTCCCTTACTGTAATCCTTAACATCTAATACCTTAGTATTATTTATTGATTTTATATCATTTTCTCTAAAGTAAGATATTATATCTTTTATTTTAGCTAATCCTTCTATTCCTTTTAAAGTTAAAGAAATAGTTTCTTCTTTAAAGAATCCATATTTATTGTAAAGTTTTACTAAACCTTCATATAAACTTAATCCTTTAGAATAATAAAAAGCTGCCATCTCAGCTATTAATACAGATGCAACTACACCATCTTTATCTCTAGCATGAGTTCCAACTAAGTATCCATAACTTTCTTCATAGCCAAATACATAAGATTTTTCATTACTTTGTTCGAATAACTTTATTTTTTCTCCTATAAATTTAAATCCTGTAAGCACATTTAATACATCTACATTATTTGCTTTTGCTATATCTGCACCAAATTCAGAAGTAACTATTGTCTTTATTAATGCTGAGTTTTCTTTTAATTCATTCTTTTCTTTTAATCCTTCGATTATATAATTAGTTAACATTCCACCTATTTGATTTCCTGTTAAAAGAACATATTCCTTGCTTGTAGTTTTTACTGCAACGCCAACTCTATCACAGTCTGGATCAGTTGCTATAACAAGGTCAGCTCCTACTTCCTTAGCAAGATTTATCCCTCTATTTAAAGCCTTTTTATCTTCTGGATTTGGATAGTCTATTCCAGCAAAGTTAGGATCTGGCTTTTCTTCTTCTTTAACTACGATTACATTTTCAAATCCAACTTCAGATAAAGCACGTCTTATTGGAACATTACCAGTTCCACAAAGTGGAGTAAATACTATCTTAAAGTCCTTAGCTACTTCTTGTATTAATTTTTTTCTTAGAACTTGCTTCTTAACAGCTTCTATAAATTCTGTATCTGCATCTGCACCTAACATTATAACTAAGTCTTTATTTTCTTCAGTTATAGTTGGTATTTTACTGTAATCATGTATTCTATTTATTTCTTCTGTAATAGCATTTGCAATGTGAGGCATAACTTGTGCTCCATCTTCCCAGTATACTTTATATCCGTTGTATTCTGTTGGGTTATGACTTGCTGTTATTACAACACCTGCTATAGCATTTAAATTTCTAACTGCAAAAGATAATTCTGGTGTAGTTCTTAGATCATCAAATATGTATGCTTTTATACCACATGCAGCTAACGTGTTAGCAGTTTCCATACAAAACTCTCTAGACATATGTCTATTATCATGTGCTATAACTACTCCTCTGTTTTTTTCTTCTTCTGTAGTATTTTTTATTATGTAGTTAGCAAGCCCAAAAGTAGCTCTTCTTACCGTATATTTATTTATTCTATTAGTTCCAGCTGCTATCACCCCTCTAAGCCCCGCTGTCCCAAACTCTAAATCTTTATAAAATCTATCCTCTATCTCTTTTTCATTATTTTTCAATTCTAAAAGTTCTGCTTTAGTTTCATTATCGAAGTATGTATTACTTGCCCACTCTTCATATTTTTTCATATAATCCATATTTAATCTCCCTTCCCTAATTAGTATGATATTATTCCACTTTTTACTAAAAGCTTATAAATATTTATTCTATACTGTTTTTCTATGTAAGTAAAGAAAGCATAATTAATATTTTACTTCAATAAAAAAAATAACCTTTATATATACATTCTGCGACAAATTATCAACAAAAAAGGGATGAAAATTTCATCCCTTTTTTATTCAATAAGCTTCTAAGTTTCATTATTATTTATTGAAATCATAACTTGCTAAATTTATATTATAAATTAATGAGTTACTTATCTTGTATGGTGTTCTTTTCATACAGTTATGACCTATAATTTTCACATCTTTATCATCTAGTAAACTACATATAGCTTCTCCATAGGTAAGTTTTTCATCATATTTTACTTCTTGCAATTCGCAAAATCCAAGATTATATAATGCTGTAGATGTTTTTCCACATAAGTGAATCACAATATCGTCTAGCTCATGTTCTATTCTTTTTATTATGTTGATAGTCGTTTCTGCGAGTACATCTTTATATACTTTAGGACCTACTATATCAATATCTCCTACAGGGTCACTATAAGATATTATTTTAGCTCCTTTTTTTAATCCTTCTAATGTATATCTGACTATATTATCCTCAATAATTTTCATAATATCATTTACTAAATCTCTATTTTTTTTAATTCCCTTATAAAAATATTTTAAATCTATTAGTAAAGACATAATCGTAAATGGTCCGCATACATTTAAAGTTACTATTTCACCTTGCTTATTTAATATGTCAATAGAATCTAGTACTTCCTTTATTCTTCCATTGTACAAATCTATTTCTTTTATATTTTTTAATTCTTCTAGGTTATTATATGCATAAGATTTGATTCTCGGACAATTTTTTTCATCTCCAAGATTTATATTAGCACCCATAGATTCAGCTTCAACAGTTGTACAAAATGGAAGCTTACATATACTATCACTTCTGTATTCTTTCAATTTTTTAGATATATATGCAATATCTTTTGAGTTTTTATGTAGATTAGGAAATTTCAAATTATTATTATATATAATCTCCATAGGTATAGCTTCATTATCATTTTGATTACATTTAAAAATACTTTTCATAATATACACCTCTAGCTAAAAATATTAACTATCTTATCTTTTTTTAGATTTATTCCTATAATACATAGCTTAGGATTAGTTTTTATTTCACTTTCATTTATAGTATAATGTCCATTTATATAATTAAATTCTAAAAATTTATTATTACTATTTAAAAATCCCTTACCTCTTATTACTTTACCAAATTTTCCACTATTTAAACTTTTAAATATATCTTCTAATTCATCTACATTGTACGTATTTGATGGTTCAATAGATATAGAAGTTATGCCTTTCATAGTTTCATTTATTTCTTTTTTATGTAAACAATTTAAATCAGAAAGTATATTTCCATTCAATAAATTTATTATACTTTTAGAAGATAAGTCTTCCCAGTTTTCTGATACTATATATGCTCTTTTATTTAGTTTTTTTAAAGAATTTATTATATCATTTAATGTATTATCATCTATAAATTGACTTTTACTTATTATAAGCATAGATGCATTTAATATTTGGTCTTCAAAAAAATCTCCAAAGTTATCTATATAATCAAAATAATTAACACCATCAACTACAGTAATTAAAGAGTTTATAACACAACTTTCTTTTATCTTAGAATCATTTAACATTGCTATTATCTCACTTAATAGTCCTATCCCTGTTGGTTCTATAATTATACGATCTGGGTTTAATTCTTTAATTATTGATAAGATAGTATCTTTAAAGTTTAACTTTATACTACAACAAATACATCCATTTTGAAGTTCTATTACTTCAAATCCATCTTTTTTTATAATATCTCCATCAATTCCTATTTTTCCAAATTCATTTTCTATTATCACTACTCTTTCATTGTTAAATGAATATAGAAGTTTTTTTATTAATGTTGTTTTCCCAGATCCTAAAAAACCTGAAATTATATCTACCTTTATCATGTCTTCACCCTCTTAAAATTTCAAACAATCTGTAAACAGTCTTTCATAACCTTCTTTTGTAGATAGTTCAAAGTAAGTTATATCCTTTGCTATATTCTCCATACTATTTCTAATATCTTTAGAAAGTAATGTCATAACAGCTCCTGTCTTTGAAGAATTTCCTATATACCTTATTTTTTCTTTAAGTTCTTTTGGAATAATTCCAACTCCAACTAAACTCTCTACACTAAGATGTTTTCCAAATTGCCCTGCAATAATAACTTCATCTAAGTCATTAATTTCCATATTCATTTCATTAACTAATGCATAAAACCCAGATAATATAGCTCCTTTTGCCAATTGTACTTGGCGTATATCTTCTTGAGTTATAGATATTTCTTTAGGTTCTTTGATTAGTACAAATTTTCTTTTTTTATCCTCATCTACTATGCACTCACTTAAGTGTTTTAAATTTTCATCAGATTCAACTGAACTTTTTTTATTTATTCTTCCTGTCTTTCCTATAAGTTTTAATCTAGCTAATTCACTTATAGCATCTACAATTCCACTTCCACAAATCCCAGTTGGATCTTTATCCTCTATAACTTTAGTTTGTATAGTATCTTTTATTTTTATATTTTCTATTGCTCCTTCTCCTGCTCTCATTCCACAGCTTATATTCATCCCCTCTAATGCTGGTCCTGCTGCACAAGAACATGAAGTTAACTCTCCTTTTTTAGATAAGACAATTTCTCCATTAGTTCCTATATCAATAAATAATATATTCTTATCAGCTTTATGTAAGTCACATACACAAACTCCAGCTACAATATCAGCTCCAATATAGCTTGATACCCCTGGTAATAAGTAAACTCTACCAAATGATGATATATTAATTCCTAAAGATGAAGAACTTATATTTTTACTACTTATAAATACTGGAGAATACGGTGATTTTCCTATTGAGCTTGGACTAACCCCTAACAGTAGATGCATCATTGTTGTGTTTGCAGCTACTGCAACTTCATATATGTTTTCTTCATTAATATTATTTTTTTGACATAAATTTTTAATCAATTTATTAATGCAATTTATAATACTTTTATGTAATATATCTACTCCAGTTTCTTTTGTTTTTGTAAAATTAATACGTGATAATACATCTAAACCATATTCTTTTTGAGGATTTATTTCACTTTCACAACTTACTTCATATCCACTATTTATATCTATTAATGATGCAACTACTGTTGTAGTCCCTATGTCTATCGCTAAAGAGTATAATTTATCGCTAGTATCATCAATTTCTATTCCTATTAATTCATTGCCTAAGTAAACTGCTGTAAACTCATCTTTTTCAAATATCTCTGGTAGATGTTTTAATATTGTATATTTATCTTTTATTTTACCTTCTATAGTGTTTATCAAAATATCTTCATAAGATAAATTTTTTTCTAAAGTAGGTTTATTTATCTTATAAACATTTTTTGAAAGAAATGGAGATTTATTAAATTTTGGCATATATCCATCAGTTAAGATTTTATGATTTTTTTTATCATTATCTAAAAAATCTATACTTATATCTCCCTTTGGATAAACCAAGCAACTAAGTCTTATATTACTGTCTATTTCTTCATTTGTTAAAAACTTTAATTCCTCATTTGTTAGATTATTTATATCACCATTTAATATTTTAATCTTACATTTACCACAAATACCTTTTCCACCACATGGACTTTCCATCCCTAGGTGATTCATTTGAATTATATCTAAAAGGTTTTTACCTGTTTTAAATTCATAACTTTTATCATTAACGTATAAATAACTCATATGATACCTCTTTATCTCTTATGATTCTTAGCACATTCTACTAAAATATTAATATTTTCAAGTTTAGTTCTTACCCCGATTCCACAAGCAGGAGATAATATATCCACACCACTATTTAAACAAGAATTACACATAGCTCCTATACTTTCTTTATCACTATTTTCAAGTGCAAATGTACTAATATTTCCCATAATAACTTTATTAGGTACGTTTTCAATAACCTGTTTAGCACTTGTTATAGAATCGAAACTAATAGCATCACTATTCAAAGTATTTAATTCTTGATATATGCTCTTTAATCTTCCACATATATGTATAATAGTTCCTCCAGGAGCATAACTTTTTAATGTATCTATTATCTTATTTAAATATGGAATTGCAAATTCATTAAAAGTTTTAGCACCTAGTATTTCTCCTGTACCACTAGGGTCTGATATAGTAAGAACATCTGCTCCTGCTTGTAACTGAGCTTTACCAAATTCTATAAGATTATCTGTAACAAATTCCATAAATTCGTGAGCTTGTTGGTTTTTTCTTCTAATTTCTTTGTAATATATCATAGGCTCTAAAAGTGATGATGCTAAACTTATAGGCCCTGTTAAATTCGCTATTATTGGAACTTCTTCATTTCTTTCCTTTAAAATTTTTATAGCATCTATAACTATTTTTGCTCTACCTTTGTTAACATCTATTTTACTTAAATTTTTCCAATCAACAACAGACTCAATTGGATACTGAGTTACCCTAGGTTCTGTATTTTTAGTTCCCATATATACATCTGCACCCATTCCTTCTGCTTCTACAGTCATACAAAATGGAACTCCAAAATTTTCAAATCCATTATTTTTATACATCCCTTGTGTTAAATCAGCCATCATTTCAGCGTCACTATGAGCTTTAGGCCATTTGACACCTTCTATATCCATAACATCTTCAACTATCATATTCATCATTCCACCAGGGCAAATGCAAGGAGGTCTATCTACTTTTTCCCCTTTTAAAACTTTATATAGTCTTTCCTTTGGGTTCACCTATACCACCTCTTTATGCTTAGCTCTTTTTTTAATAACTAATTCCTTCGCAAGTTTTACTGATTTTGAAGCTTCATAAGCATATCCATCTGCACCAATTTTATCTGCAAAACTTTGTGATATAGGTCCTCCACCGACCATTACTATTACATTTTCACGCATATTTTCTTTTTTTAGTAAATCTATAACTACTTCCATATTATCCATAGTAGTTGTCATAAGAGTTGATAAACCTACTACATCTGCATTTACTTCTTTAGCTTTATTTATAAAATCAATTGGTGCTACATCTCTTCCTAAGTCATAAACTTCAAATCCCGAGGTTTCTAACATTATTCTAAATAAATTCTTACCAATATCGTGTGTATCACCTTCAACAACACCTACTACTGCCTTATAACTTTCTTTAGTGTCATCTTTTTTTAAATGTGGCTTTAATATATCTATTCCTTCATACA
Source organism: Romboutsia sp. (assembly GCF_056995035.1). NCBI lineage: Bacteria > Bacillati > Bacillota > Clostridia > Peptostreptococcales > Peptostreptococcaceae > Romboutsia > Romboutsia sp. Next base: position 19,966 of record NZ_JBXKIW010000041.1, read on the forward strand.
TAGCATCTGAGCATAGTAGAAGTTCAGGTATATAGTACTCTTCTTCTTCGTATAACTTACCTGCTTCTTCCATTCCACAAGCTAATCCTTTAGCTATACCTTCATAAGCATCAAAATCATTTTCTATATATTCTCTTGCTATATCTACAACTATTTCGTCTTCCATTTCTACAACACACTGCGCTAATCTATTTAATAAAGCTTCTTTTGAATTTGCCATAATCTCTACCTCCTACAACTCATCTATATTAATTGGGTACGCTCCAAATATTCTTGCAGCATCCATAAGGGCTATTATTTTCTCCGGATCTGTTCCTATAGGAACATCACAACCTGTACTTAATACAAATCCCTTTTTACTATCATGTGCTTTACGTATACATTCTCTAGCTTCATTATATATATCTTCTTTAGTTCCCCTCATTATTGTTTCAACAGGGTCTACATTTCCTATTACGCATACTTTGTCACCATACGCATCTTTTAGTTCTCCAATATCTTCTATATTATCTAAACTTAGGTTAGCTATTCCAATGTCAACCATATGACCCCAAACTTTTTTTGTTTTTCCACAAATATGAAGTGTTGTTCCTCCACCTGTTCTTTCTATTATTCTATCCATACATCTTTTTAGATATGGTTTTGCAAATTCTACAAAGTTTTTTTCACTAATCATAGTACAAGATGCATTTGGTTCTGCTAAACTTGGTGCTAAACCTATATCACATGCCGCATCTATATAATTTATAACACTTTGTGTTGATATTTCTAAAAGTTGATGTGCCATCTCTTTATTTTTACTTAAATCTCTTAAAAATTTATCAGTTCCTCTTAAAAAAGATGCTGTAGTGAAAGGTCCTCCTACAGAAGTTCCTACACCTACTACATGATTTAATTTTTCATTAGTTATTTTAAGCGCTTCTAAAAAGTAATGTATTCTTCCATCCTTATAAGGATCTATAGGACTTAACTTACCTATTTCACTGTAATCACTTATAGCTGGTTTACTTATATATGGTGTATTGTTTGTTGGAAATGTAACTCCACTTCCCATCGCTTCAGGTATACCTTGAAGACCTGGTCCAAATCCTATACTGTCTGGACGAAACTTTTCAAAGCTTCCCACTGCTACATCTACTAATGCATCTACTGAATGATTATATTCATATATTGTATGTCCAAAAACAGGAGAAACGCTCTCTCCAAGAAAAGGAGAACATGGTATTCTATCTATTGCTTTTCCATCTCCAAACGCTTTCATTCTTTCTTTTGGAGTCATTTGATCTTTTCTTATTGTATAATTCATAAATTTTTCCCCTTTAACATTTTCTAATTATACTTAGTATCAGTTCATATTCTACATTATTAACTAATTTTCTACAAATCGATAATATCAATAGCTTACTTCGTTTGTATTGAATTTATTTATAGATCAACTTTATAGATATTTATATTTCTTAATTTGTATATTTTTTAAATTATAACCTACAATAGGGCATAATTCTTCCAACTCAATGAAGAAGAAGAATTACGCACTAAATATTAAATTTACTTTGTAATATATATATCTATACTTCGTCTTCCCCAACTATATGCTTGACTTTCACTTCCCATAAAAATATCTATTATGTTTCCTTTTATTGCTCCACCACAATCTTCAGCTGTAAAGGTCATCCCAAATTGAGGTATATATACTTTTGAACCATATGGTATAACTCTTGGATCAACTGCAATAGTTCCCCATTTAGGTCTTGTTCCTGTAGATGTTATACCATCTCCTGCATATGCTGTTGCTACTACTTTCATATTTCTTGAATTAGAACTTCTTGATGCAACTATTACTTCTTCTTTTATACCTTTTTTTACAATCTTATCTATTGGTTCTTGTGATATAACTTCTTTAACTAATTTTTTATCTACCAAATCTCCATCATTATATGTAAGTTCATAAACTAATTCTTTTTTACCTTCTTTTCCTTCTTGTTCTATTTTCGTATTTCCTTTTTCTATGTTTTTATCTTCTACTAAATTAACTTCAAAAGGAATATTTTCATATTCTTTTTGTGTTAATTTTTTTACTTCTGTAACTTTTATATCCATATAATCAACTAATTTGGTATCTAAACTAGGTGTTATTTTATCATCTTTATCATATGTTATTTCGGATTCATCTAATAGTTCTTTAACCGTTTTTTTGAAAGTTGAAATATTTTGTTCTTTCCCTTTGACTACGATACTTAGTTGTTCTTTTTTTAAAGTCCAATATCCACCTAACAAAATCGACATTATGCATACTCCTATTATACTGGCTATTATTATTTTACATTCTTTCATAACAGTCCCCCTTTATTTTGCAAACTAACTTTAAATTTGCTTATAAATATATATATTAATATAGATTATAAAATATGTAACTAATTTGTAACTTTTATATTTATTCTTTTTAGTTGACTTTGTAATATTGATTTTTCTTCTGAAAATAATAATCTTAATAATAATTTTGAAGAAGACGGTACTAATGTAAAACTTAGTAAAAATATAGTTATTTCTTTAGTTTTTTATATTCTTGCAATACAAAAAAGAGATATAAACAGACTTGAATCGTCATGTTTTATAATCTCTTATATTATCTATTTGTGTTATTTAATTTTTAGAAATTAAATTTTCGTATAGGTTTTTATGGATTAATATTTATAAATTAAAGTGACATAAGTTAGGTTTTGTACAAACCTATATACATATTTAAGATTTATGCCACTTTAAGAGATTTTTCTTTTATTTATTAAAATAGCTTTTTAGTACTCTATATTTTAATTGCCATTTATCGGCATAAAGATTATATATTTGGTTTACTATTTTCTCTGATTCTTTATAATCTTCTTCTTTAACATTTTTTAGTTTTTCAAATATATATCCTGCAAAATGAGTGTCTTGTCTTTTATCTAAATATTCTTCTAATACGTTGTATTTTTCTAATCTTTTTCTTTTTTCTTGTTCTAGCAATAAATGTTTTTTAAAATAATTTACATCAATAGTATTTGTTACTGAATCTTTCACCTTTGTATAGTATATATGAATATTATCATTTATAACCTTAACTTTTTTGCTAGTTAGCATTAACTCATAGAAAAATAGTGTATCTTGACCTATAGCACCTTCTACCATATTTAAGTTATTATTAATTATTAAATCTGTTCTTATTATACATGCTTGTATGCTTTGAGCTATAAAATCTGTTTTTAGTAAAATATCTTTACAGTTATTACCTTCACTTACTTGATTAGTAACAGCTAAAAATTTATTATAATAATCATTACATTTAAAATCTTCTAGCTTGAATAATATATTTCCTATAACCATATCATAATCAGTTCCTAAAATATTTGTAAATAATTCAAAATATCCATCACCTACAGCTTCATTGTCTGGATCTAAATATGATATATAATTTGTAGTTGCTAATTTTATTCCATAATTTCTTGGTCTTGAAGCACTCCCACTGCCTCCTCTTTCAAAGAAATATGTTTTTATATTTTTGTGTTCTCTTTCTAATTGTTTAACTATATCAATTGTATAATTATCAGTTGAACCATCATCAACTAATATTATTTCCATATCATCAAACATACTACTTCTTCTTAAACTATTTATACATCTTTCTATTAAATAACTTCCATTATTATATATAGGAACTATTATAGACATTTTCATACTTCTTTCATTATAAACTTTTCTAGTTTTAAAATAATTTAATAAAACATTATTTTTTATAATCCATACATCTTCATATAATGTATATATTTCGTCTAAAATATCCTGCGCTTTTAGAAGTTCTTCTCTATTAGTATCTTTTAATTTATTGAAAATCCATGCTTTAAAATAATTTTCATGTTTTGTTTGTAAAAATATATTTAATAATCCACTATTTTGCAAAAACTTTCTTTTTTCTTTTTCTAATAATAGATGTTTGTAAAAATAATTTATATCTATTGTATTAGTTGTTGAACCTTCTACTGATGTATAGTAACTGTGAACTATATCCTTTATTACTTTTATTTTTTTAGAAAAAATTAATAATTGATAAAAAAATAATGTATCTTCTCCTATTGATCCATTTACCATAGCTAAATTATTATCAGTTAGGACTCTTTTTTTAATTAGTGATGCCTGTATGCTTTGTGCCATAAAGTTAGTATCACATAGTATTTTTTTACCATCATAAGATACATAGTTATTATCGTTAACTTTTAAAAATGTATTGTAATAATCATTTATTTTTTTACCTTTTGAGTCTACAAATAATATATTTCCAATAACTATATCTGCACCTGTATCTATAATTTCATCGTAAAGCTTTTTATATGAATCACCAAAAGCTTCATTGTCTGGATCTAAATATGTTATATACTCTGTTGTTGCCAACTCTACACCTTTGTTCCTTGGTCTTGAAGCACTTCCACTTCCTCCACTTTCAAAGAAATAGGTTCTTATATTTTTATGTTCTTTTTCTAAAGTATTTATTATATCTAAAGTATTTTTATCACTCGATCCATCATCTACAATTATAATTTCTATTTCTTTAAACATGCTGCTTCGTTTAAGACTTTTTATACATCTATCTTTAAGATAATTTCCATTATTATATGACGCTATTATAATAGTAAATTTAAATTGTTTTTCATCATATATATTTCTTTGTATAAAGTAATTTTTTAAGTCTTTATTTTTTACGTCCCAAACATCTTTATAAATATCATATATTTTATCAAGTATTTTTTCACATTCTTCTTTTTCTTCTATTTTAACTTTTCTTAATCTTTGAATGTACCAAGCTAAAAAATATGGTTCATATCTTTTTTCTAAGTACTGTTTTAATAATCCATATTTTTCAAGTGTTTGTTTTTTTATAGGCTCTATAATTAAATATTTTTCGAAGAATTTTTTATCAACTACATTAGTTACGGATCCTTCTTCTTTGTTGTAATAAATATGAATCACTTCATTTATAACTTTAGTTTCTTTTGAGTTTAAAACTAATTCATAAAAGAATAACGTATCTTCTCCTATTGCTCCATTTACCATAGTTAAATTATTAGAAATTACTAAATCTTTTTTAATTAATGCTGCCTGTATACTCTCAGCCATAAAAAAGGTTTTAATTAGTGTGTTTTTACCATCGTTACTCTCATCTTTTTCATCATTAGCTTTTAAAAACTTGCTATAATAATTATTTATAGTTTTTTTCTTACCATCGTCAAATATTATATTTCCTACTACCATATCATAGGTTCCATCTATTATGGTAGTGTATAACTTTGTATATCCATCATTTGCTGCCTCATTGTCTGGATCTAAATATGATATATAATTTGTGGTTGCAATTTTAACACCCTTATTTCTAGGCCTTGCCGCACTTCCACTTCCACCAGTTTCAAAAAAATATGTTTTTACATTGCTATATTTTTGTTGTAAATTTTTCATTATATCTATAGTTTCATTATCACTAGAACCATCATCAACTAATATTATCTCTATATTTTCAAACATACTGCTTTCTTTTAAACTTCTAAAACATCTATTTAATAATAATTGCCCATTGTTATAAATTGCTACTATTATAGAAAATTTTAGGTTATTATCATCTTTTTTAATGTCTAAATTCTTTTGTGTACGTTTTACATCAAATTCATTTTCTATTTTATCTATATCTATATTTTCATTTATGAATAAATCTGTTTTTTTCTGAGATGTGAAATTTACTGAGTTTTTTATTATACTTTTTACAATTTCATTAAGCTTCGGTCCAAATATAGGTCCCACAGAATGACCTCCTTTAAATATATCTATATACATTAGATTATGATTTTTATTTATTTTTCTAATTAAAGGTGTTAAATGTTCTTGCAAATGAAAATCATCTATTCCACAATAAAAGTAAAATTTACTTTTATTACATATAGGTAAATTTATTAATATATCGTTGAAAAATTTCTTATTGAAAAGTGTATCATTTGTACCAATTTCTTCAAGAATTTTTTCGAAATATTTATTAGTTGTAAGATAATCACCTAAAAATACTTGTGGTGCAGCTGCTATTATATGACCAAATTTATACTTAATTCCATAGTATAAACTTGCAAATCCTCCTTTTGAAGATCCTCCTAATATTACATTTTCATCTTGAATATTATTAGTTTCTTGAATATATCTGATTAAATTTATAATTGATTCCTCTACAGTAAAGTCCATTTTTTCGCACAAATACCAGCAACCTCTTTTCATAAAACCAAAATTATCTAATATATATAGTCTATTACTTTTTATATCACTTAAATAATTAATATATTGATATTTAGGAGTATCAACTGGATATCCACTAAATACTATTATTAAGTAGTCTGAGCTTTCCTTAAAAAACAGATAATTTATTTCTCTTTTATCTTTAAATATATATTCATTTTCTAACATGATTTTATCACCTCAATTTGTCTTATTTATTGTATGTTCCAAAAATTTTATAGGTGACAAATTTTTATATTTCTATATAATGACAATAAGTAGTATTTATTTTACTTACAGATTCTATAAAATTATATTTATCTACAGAAAAATACCTACATCCAAATTCAAATCTATCTATATAATTTATATCTATAAATTTTAATAATTCTTCTATATTGTATTGGCTTAGTATTCTACTTTTAATTATGCATTTGTCTAAGTCTAACGAATCTACATACTGAATTTCCATATTTTCATTTTCTACATTTAATTTACTTTCTTTAAATTTAAAAAATGATTTCTTTCCTATAAATTCTGCATCAGCATATAAAGTTGCATTAATTAAATCTTTAAAGTAATACTTACCATAATAGTTATTAACATTCATAATACCTATATAGCTTGCATCTAATAAGTTACTTATGCATTGTCTTTTATTTTTATCAATATTTAATATTATTGTTATATCATCATTTTTTTTAATATAATCATAAACTTCAGAATATTTTACTAATACACATAATTTTTTGTGTTTATATATTTGTTTATCATACATTGATTTTATTTTTATAAAATCATCAACAGTATTTATAATACTTAAAGCACATACTGTCGGCTTTTTATCATCTATTTTTATGCGTATCTTATCTAATATAAACATTAATCTATCTTTATAAGTATGATTGCTTAATACCTCTCTAATACCTTTTATTGCCTTTTTTTCATAATAATTATCATCTTTTAATTTTATAAATTCATCTTTAAGTTCTGCTATATCATCACTAGATGTTACTATATCTTTAAATATTTTTTTTATCCCCAATGAATATGAACTAATTACTGGCGTCCCACATGCTAAACCTTCGAATACCCTTCTTGAAAACATTGTTGGTGAATTTGTTACAGAATTTACATTTAACACAATTTTATATCCTTTGTTGCACTTTTCTAATTCATTTGTTTCAAGATATCCTTTTATATATGGACTAAATTGTTTAGGATATTTATATAGTGGATTTTTAAGATTATAATTTCTATCATATATATCAAGTCCTATTTGTTCTATAGCTAGTCTTAAAATATTTTCTAAATTTTTTCTTCGATCTGGATATTTATTGTTATAAAAACTACCTGCAAAACAAGCTTTTTCTATTTTCTTATCATATATCTTTATTGGATTGTGTATTTTAGGTTGAGCTCCAAACGGTAGTGGATATACTGTACCATGATTTAATTCATTTTTATATCTTGGTATAATATCCTCGTCAGTTGTAAATATATAGTCAAATAATTTAGCAGTTTCAACAAAATGTTCATAATGAACAGGGTCTTCTTTATTCCAAAATACAGTTGGTATTTTATTTGTTTTACACCAAGTTACCAATTCTTGCAACTCTTTTATATTATGATTATTTATATTCTGTATTTTTCTGCTCCATTGTCCATCATTTCCATGCCAAGCAGATTCCACTAACAACATATGTGGTCTATTAATTTCTAACTCATATTTCCAGTTTTTTGAACTTATTTTTATTAATTTACACATATTTTCATAACAACTCATTGTAAAAGAATCAAATATACATGCAATTTTAAGTTCATCAATTGACATCTGATTTGATAAATCTAGTTTGTTTAAATCTTCATTTAAAATATAATTTCCTTTATTTGTATACTCTGTATTCACAAATAATCATTCACCTCCTTTGATAAATTATCGCTATTTTTATTAATTTCTTCCTAATAATTTATAGATAAATCCTATTTCCTTCATTTCATCTTCATCTAAAAATTTCCTAGTATCTAGTATTATTTTTCCTTTCATAGCTTTATAAATTTCTTCATAGTGTATATTTTCAAATGCACAATGATCTACTCCTAATACTAATAAATCACTATCTTTAACACAGCTTAGTAAATCTTTTTCTAAATTTTCATACTCTCTTACATATGGATCATATATGCATACTTTATAATTGTTTTCTTTTAAAATATCTACTAAATGTACGATAGGACTTTCTCTCATATCATCTATATCCTTTTTATATGTCATACCTAGTATTGATATTTTCTTACTTCCTTCTATATCTTTAGTTAACTTTTCTATTTTATCAAAAACATACTGTGGCATAGAGTCATTTGTCTGTCTTGAAAGTTTTACTATATTAGCTAAATTTTCTGAAGCTTCTACTATAAACCATGGATCAACAGCTAAACAATGCCCTCCAACCCCTGGCCCTGGATTTAAAATATCTACTCTTGGATGTTTATTGCAATATTTTATTAACTCCCATACATTTATTTCTAAATCATCACATACTTTTAATAATTCATTCGCTAAAGCTATGTTAACATCTCTAAAAGTATTTTCTGTAAGTTTTACCATTTCTGCAGTATTTGTATCAGTTGTATATAATTGACCTTTTACAAAATTTTTATAAATCTCTTTTATCTTTAACGCAGATATTTCATTTATTCCTCCTATTATTCTGTTATTGTTTGATAGTTCTTCTATTATTTTTCCTGGGATTACTCTTTCTGGACAGTAGCCTAAGTATATCTCTTGCCCTACTTTTAGGTTAGTTTTTTCAAGGATAGGTTTTATAATTTTTTCAGTTGTTCCTACTGGTGATGTTGACTCTAAAATAACTATATTGTTTTTTCTTATATATGGTAATATACTATTAATTGCACCTATTACATAAGTCATGTCTGCTTTTTTATCCTCTCTTATTGGCGTTGGAACACATATTATAAATACATCAGCTTTACATGGTTCATTTTTGCCTATGAGTTTTTTCTTATTTACAACGTCTTTTACTATTTCGTCAATATATGGTTCTTCTATTATTACTTTTCCTTTATTTAAATTCTCTATAACTTCTTTATTTATATCTACTCCAACGACATCATAGCCATTATCTGCTAATATTGCTGCTGTTGGAAGTCCTATATATCCTAATCCTAATACGCAGATTTTTTTTCCCATTTTCATATCACCTATATTTTAGATTTTATTATATTATGTCTTCTATAGAATAGTTTATAATTTATTTATATTATGTTTATATATTGCTTTTTGTTAACTATTATTATATTCTTCTTTAAATATATCACCTTTAATGTCAAGCTACATAATATGTTATATACTAACTTATAACTATTAGTTAGTCTTATATATTAATAAAGAGGGTGATTAAAATTTCAAATTGGCAACCTAAAATATCTAAACTGAAACTTTTCTTTAATAAGCTTAACAGTAAATCTAGTAACCAAAATGACAACCTAGAAATCACTAAAAATTACAAAACTAATGATGTCAATTCTATTAATGAAACTGTTAATACCGATACTACTGATAAAAAAGACGATTTAAAAACTTTAGAAAATATTAACATGGATAAGGTAGCTAGCTTTAATGAAACTACAAATGAAGTTAATATCTTAGAAGATCCTAACCCTAGAACTGAGTACTTTATAGGTAGTAGAAATTTATTAATCAAAGTAGAAAAATCTAAATTTGAATATCCAGTATTAAAGTCAGTTACTTTACTTTCTTATGCTAACTTACCTCTATTACAAAACTTAGATGTAACTGAAAAAACAGTTGAATTTAACAGTACTCTTGAAAACATATGTACTCAACCTATTCCTGTAGTTATAGAATATAAGAAAGTAACTCTAAAACCATATATATCATATTCAGTAGCTTTATATAATAATAAACCTAATCCACCTAGATCAAATAATTATATAGATGGTTTGGATATATATGTTTTAGAAAATGATTCATTTTTAGGAGATTCATTTAACATATGTCTTCCTGTGAATTCTCCAACATTTAAATCTGTTGACTTTTTAGTAGAAGCTGCAGCTAATCCAGATAAAGTATCTCCTATAGGAGAAATAGGTGATTATTATTTCTATGAAGTAAATGTTAATTTTAAATTAAAGCTTGCTCCTCCTGTAGAGGTTACAGACCAATCTACTGTAGAAGCTTTAAATAAAGCCCTTGGTAGACCCGAAGGATCTACTGAACCATTTACAAGAGGGGAACTTGAGTCTATTACTACACTAGATTTATCAGGTGGCGTTTCCGAAGATTTTAGCATTTTACAATACACACCAAATTTAACGTATTTAGATATCTCTAAAACAAATGCTAATAATTCTGATATTAGCTATATCGGTAATTTACCAAACTTAGAAGTTTTAGTAGCTAATGAAAATAATATAACTGATATATCAGCTCTTTCTAATTTATTTAAATTAAAAACGCTAGATTTATCAAATCCTAATGTATCAACATTTAGTGTAAAAGCTGCTTCTCAGAATATGATTTCTGATATTAGTCCTTTGGCTGATTTAACAGAATTATCATATTTAAATTTATCAGGAAATATAATAGTTGATATATCACCACTTTATAATCTTAAAAATTTATATCATTTAGATTTATCTTATAATCTAATCTCTGATATATCAGTACTTTCTAATCTTATTCACCTATCTTACTTAAATATTTCAGTTAATAAGATTTCTGATATATCTTACCTTGAAAATCTACATGCAACAATTGATGCTCTTAGTCAAACTATAGATTTAGGTATAATAAATCCTGCAGTTGATAATACTTTTATGCTTGAACTTAACTTCCTAAAAGATTTACATGGATTTATCCCATGTATAGATTTTATATCAGATAATGGTTCATGCTATGAAGGTGAAAGCTGTGACTGTTCTACTATCGTATGGGAGAATATTGATGTTTCTACTGATGCTTATTTTAATTTCTCACATGATGGCATTTTCTCAGGTGTTGTTAATGTAACTTTAGTACCTACTCCTGGACAATAATAATTCATGAAATATAGCGAATCTGGTTTTTCAGTAATAACTATAACCAAAAGAATAAATTGTGTTGATAATTTAATAAATAATTTTTTAAGACAGGATATAGAAAATAAGGAGCTAGTAATTGTTATAAATAACAACTCTATTGATATTAGTAAATTCAATATTTATACAGATTATTATTCTAATATTTATGTATATAAATTTTCTGAAGAAGTATCACTTGGGATGTGCTTGAATTTTGCAATAAGTAAATGTCTTTATAGTTTTATAGCTAAATTTGATGATGACGATTATTATGGTCCTTATTATCTTAGTGAAGCTTATAATACTTTTTTATCTACTAATTGTGATATTGTCGGTAAAAGTAAGACATTTACTTACTTTGAAAAATTTAATAAGCTAATGGTAAGAAATAAGGGAGTTGAAAATGATTATGTTGATAGTGTGCTAGGCTCTACTTTATGTTTTAAAAAATATGTTTCTAATACTATAAAGTTTAGAGATGTTACATGCTCAGAAGATAGATTCTTTAATAATGCTTGTATTAAAAAGGGTTATAAAATATATTCTACTTCTAAATATAATCATATAGTTTTTAAACACTCAAATATTGATGAACATACTTTTAAAAGTGATTTATCTTTTCTAATGAAAATATCAAAAGAAATAAAATCTAATATTTCTTTTGATGAGTGTTTTTGTTTAGTAAATAAAAAATAACCATAATCCATAATCTAAACTATAACCTAGATATTGAACACTTGAAAAGGTGACTAATATCTAGTTTTTTTGTATTCTAGATTTTCATTTTTTTCAACATTTACTAAAAAAATAATTCTAAATATGACTTATTTATACTCAATATTATTTTTTAATTGAGTAACCTTTTGCACTTTTTTCAATATAATATATTAGAAGATTTAAGTCTTCTATACAATTATATACATTGGAGGAATATAAATGAATTGTAATGGTTATTTAGAAATTGATTTTGCAAGTTATCTTGTACTTGGAAATACTATAAACGTTAGAAAAGATATACAAGATTATATAAAAAATAGAGAATTAGAAAAGATACCTGTGGCTATAGCTGTTAATACATCAAAACTTTCTACTCACATTGGTGAAGAGGAGTATCGTCCTGAGAATCCAATTTCAGTTAGTAATCCATGCTTTCCTGATGATTCTAGTAAAGATATTTTAGTTGACTATGTTACTTTGAATGAATTATTTATTTCAGGTATAATAGGTTTCGCTGTAGGAGTAGATGTATTAGATACTAACAAGGATGTAATAATTAATAAACCTGCACTACAACTTAACTACATTACTACTGGTGGCGCTTGTGAAGTTGTATCAAATGAACCACTAGTTATATTAGATGATTCAAATAAATCGGTTCCACAAATTAAAGTTACTGTTACTAATTTACAAGTTACAGAAGTAAATATAAGTGATAGTGAGTATTCTTTCTCCATCACTGGTACTTTTAGAATCGATCCTATTTTAGTTGGCTAATTTATAATGTATTTTAAAAGATATATTTAAAAGGAGATGTAATTATGAATAACAATAAATTGCCATATTCATTAAATAATATGGCTCCAGCATTTAGAATTGAAGATAGTCTTATTTGTAATAAGTATGAGATATTACCACCTATTTATTTAAGTGTAAGAAGAGAAAATTTCCTTCATAAAGGTATAGGAAATCCACTTGACCCTTTAGATTTCGAATCAATTGCAAAAGAGATAATCGTAATTAGTAATGATATTGTTCCAGCACTTGTAAGTGTTATTCCAACTACGATACTTAAACCTATAACAATTTATCCTTGTGAAAATATACCTAAAGGAGTACCTGCTTTTGCTTCATTAACTGCATGCAGAGTTCTAGCTGGTGGTCCATTTCAAGTTGTAGTGTATACCCCTAAATTTAATCAAGCATTTCGTATCCTTGATGATTTCTCAGGATTAGATCAAGTTGTAGACTATTTTTCAACTAATTCTATTCTTCCTCTTCCGGAAGAGTTTGATATAGATATAGACTTAAAAAATGGTACTTATGAGTCCATTAACTATACAGGATATACTGACTTACAATTTATCTTAGATAATCCTGTTGGAGATTCTAATGGTCCTGGAACTTATATTTTTACTGTCGTACCTGAAGTTAGAATAAAATATACTAGTGAACCAACATAGAGTTAGTTTTGATAGTATAACCATATAAAATAAAGGTGGTTGTAAAAATACAACCTTCTTTATTTTTTACTAAACTGACTATTACTTTTGCTCTTTTTAAAACTACATCTGTATTTTTAAGTCTTTAAGGTTAATGATATTCTACATATTCAGTGATATAATCTTCAATTGAAATCAATTTGCTAAGAAGTAATAATTCTAAATAAATTCGTTAGTATTTTTTAATAGTCTATCTAAAGTGTTTAAAAATATAAAAATAAGTTGTATAATTATATATGGTAAAATATGTAGAAAATCGGAGAAAAATATGAACAAAAAACGTTTAAACAGACTTTGTATCGGAATTATATTATTTTCAATAATTTTTGTAATTTCTTTAATGTATACTTCTACAAATATATATTATAAAATTCTAGTTAATATTATGGGTATAAGTGGATGTATTACTTCTGTACTATTGATATATATATCATTTAGTAAATCCAACAGATTAAAATCTTATGGGTTATTAATGCTATTAACCTCAATAAGTTTTACAATTGGTGAAATTATTTGGTTTATAAAAGAAATATTTTTAGGAGAGATATTTTTTATTGAAAAATCAGCTTCTATATTTTATTTATCATCTAACTTTTTCTTCTTTTTAGGAACTTTAATTTTAATAAAGCAACATAATATTTTTAAAAAAATGCTAAAAGACAAAGTACTTTTGGATATTGTTATAATCTTTACTATTTATATAATACTTGCTCTTACATCTATTAAGCCTATAGCAAATGCTTTTAAAATTCTATCATCTATTAATCAAGCTTATTTGATTTTATCCGTTATACTTGATTTTATCTCTCTAATTAATTTAAGTATTATATATATATGGACTGACAACTTTAGACCTACAAGTAAGGCTTTGATTATAAATTTTTTAGGAGTAATACTTTATACTTTGGCCGATTTGGTGTATATACATAATATATTATATAATACCTATACTTCAAACACAGTTGTAGACTCATTTTGGATAATAGCTTTATTGTTAATGGCACTATCATCAGTATATTATGTATATATTATTGATAATAAATTAGAATATAATAATGAATGTAAAAATAACGATTTAATATTTTATTTATCTATAATACCTATAATTCTTTTATTTAAAATAGATGTTAACAATAACTATCAAACTATAATAGGTGTTTTTATATCTATTATAATAATAAGAGAAATAAAAGTATTAAATGAAAACAGGTCGTTAGTAAATAAATATAAACTTATAAATGACCAACTTGAAAGTTTGGTTTTAAAAAGAACTGAAGAACTTACTCTGAAAAATGAACAATTAAACTATTTATCTAATAAAGATACTCTAACAAACCTTTATAATAGACGATATCTTTTAAATAAGTTAGATGAAGTAATAGAAATTTCTTCTAAAAATAATAGTAAGTTTGGATTACTATTTATAGATTTGAATAAATTTAAAAACATAAATGACTTACATGGACATGATGTAGGAGATTTACTTTTAATTAATATTGCTACTGAATTAAAAAAACATTCTAATGAACAAAATATAGTAACAAGACAAGGTGGAGATGAATTTATAATAATTTCTACAGACGTAAATAATGAAGAAGACTTAAATTCATTAGCCAATAAAATAATGGATGGGTTCAATGAAACCATCTGTGTAAAAAAACACATTTTTAAAGTTGATCTTAGTATAGGAGGTGTAATTTACCCAACTGATGGACAAGATAAATTAACTCTTATGAAGAAAGCTGATATGGCTATGTATACTTCAAAGAAAAATACCTCTAGTAGATTTGTATTATACAAAGAAACTGATAATGTTTATAACAGGTTTAAGATGGAAGAGCTTATGAAAAAGGCAATAGAAAATAAAGAATTTGTTCTTTATTATCAGCCTCAATTTAATATAGAAAATAATAAAATAGTAGGTGTTGAAGCTCTTATAAGATGGATAAATGATGAATTGGGATTTGTATCTCCTGCAGAATTTATACCTTTAGCAGAAGAAACTGGCTTGATTATTGATATAGGCAATTGGGTAATAGAATCTGCATTCTTACAAATGAAAAAATGGAATAACTTATACAATTTAGATTTAGAAATTGGTATAAATATATCTCCTATACAACTTTCAAATGAAAACTTTTTAGATACGATAATTCTAAATTTACAACAAACAAATATAGATCCTTCAATTATAAATTTAGAGTTAACTGAAGAAAGTGCTATGAATAATAGTGAAGAAAATATAAAAAAGATAAAAAAACTAAGAGATTTAGGACTAAAGATATCTATAGATGACTTTGGTAGTGGATATTCTTCTTTTAAATATATAAAAAGTTTCATTGTAGATACTTTGAAAATTGATATGTCTCTAATTAAGGGAATAGATAAAACTAAAGAAGATTATGAGATAGCTAATGCTATAATAAGTATGGGTAAAGGATTAGACTTAAATATAGTGGCTGAAGGAGTAGAAAGTGAAAGTCAACTCTCTACGCTAAGAAATCTAAAATGTAATACTGTCCAAGGATACTATTATGAAAAACCCATATCGGTCGACGAATTAGAAAAAAAATACTTTATATAAAATAAAGCTTCCTATTTTAGTTTCGGAAGCTTTATTTTACTTGTAGGTTAAGTTATGTCATTAAAAATAGTTAACCTAAGTCTAAATTAACTATTTCATTTATATTATCTATAAAAAATATCATTAAATGATGCATGGTCAAAAACTTCTTGGCTTTCACCATCTATTAGTACATTTATTCCTTTTATCCATTCGCCTTCATATCCTCTTTGAAGCAAAGTTTCTATAATAGTTGATTGAGATACAATTCCTCCTGTTGAGCCTTGGAAATGTGGTCTCCAAGCGTCTTGGTTTACTAAGTTTATAGTAGCTATCCCATTAGAATCAATTGATTCTAATACTATTGTTGCTTCTTCCTCTTTGAAATATTCTTTTTGTAAAATTAGACATAATTCATTTAACTTTTGCTCTAAAGTGCTATCTTCTTTTATGTTGATATTTTTTAATTCTACTATTTTTTCAGTGTCATCCTCATCTACTGTATAAATCTTAAGTTCTATAATTTTTTCTTCTTTTAAATTATTACTTTCATCTACTTTATTATCTTTATCTATTTCCTTCTTATCTGAATCTATACTTTCTTGAACCTCATTATTTTTAGATGAATTATTCTGTAGATTATCATTTTCTATAGATTTACTTGAACATCCCACTAACATTAAACTAAGTGTCATTACTAATATACTAAATTTGAATTTCATATGTACCCTCCTTAAAATATTACCTTCATATAAACAATTTCCTTATTATACTCTAATTATATACTTATTTGTCATTTATTTATATAGTTTTTGGTAAAAAGGATATTCAAAATATACTTCATTAATTTCATTTTTGGTAAAATAAAAGCACCGTATATTACGATGCTTTTGCTATTTTATTTATTAAATTTATTTTTGTTTATTTTCTAAATTATTTCTTCTGTTATCTAATGGGTTTAGGTTTATATGATGTACTCTCATATTTTCACCTGGCTTCATGATAACGTCTTCTAAATGAACTTTTCCAGCAGGAGTATGAGCTATTACTTGAGGTTGCTTATAACCCTTGTGGTAAATCCATGTATATCTCTTATTTATTACTCTGTCTAAGTCTTTAAATGATACTAAAGCTTTTGCTTGAGCTTTACCATATCTATCATTTAATATTACTGCTATAGTTTCATCATCTATAACTTCATATTCATTTTTAGCTTTTCTATCAACTATATCTAAGTTACATTTTCTATTATCTAATGTGTCTCCATTGATATGTTTGATTGGTGCACCAGATGCAGTATCTAATATTACCGATTGAATATTTCTCTTTTCACTTTTCAGTTTTTTGTCTACTTTAGTTACAGTTAAATTTTGAACTAAGTAACTATTGAAATCTTTGTTCCATTCAGCAAACCAAGTTCCCATTGCTTGAACTTTTTCTAAATCTTCCGTATCTATTTTAGCAATAAGTTCAGTATTATTTTTTTTAAGTATTGTTATAAGGGTAACTGAACCTTGAGTTTCATACTTATTTTCTGTTGTTTTATAATTGATTATGATAAACACCTCTTTCTTTAAATTAAAGCTATTTAATTATAACAGAGTAAGAGAATAAAAGCTAATAACTTTTATTCTCTTGTAGTTACTTATATAGAATTTATTATAAACTTATCTTCTTATTTGTATGCATTAATTACATTTTAGATTTAGTTACTTTATGTGTGTTATATTTTGTAATGTTATTACTTTATTGAACATCTGACTTTGTAACTTTACGAGGTCTCCCCTTTATATTCTTTGTTTGTAGTTCCTTAAGTACCATTTCACCTTTATTGTTTAATACTTCTACAAAAGTAGATACATCAAGTACATTAATAACACCTATATCATCTGCAGTAATACCATCAATACTACAAAGAGTTCCAACTATATCAACAGGTCTCATCTTTGTTTTCTTTCCTGCATTTATGTGAAGTTTAATAATCTCTTCACTAAGCTTAGAACCTTTGTCCTGCTTAACTTCTGGCTTAACTCTTAGTTTAGCTTCAAAAGCTTCCCTTAAATCATCTACTAATCTTTTGCTTGGATTTCTTTTTAAAGTAAGTTCTTTACCTATATATTCATGTATATCTTCTAAACGACTATCATCCCTACGTGTTACAAAAGTAATGGCTCTACCACTCTTACCACCACGGCCAGTTCTGCCTATTCTATGAACATAGTTTTCTTTTCCTTTTGGCACATCGTAGTTAATTACATGAGTTATGTTATCTATATCTATTCCTCTAGCCGCTACATCTGTAGCTATTAAATATCTAAAGTATCCTTTTTTAAAGTTAGACATTACCTTTATTCTATCATCTTGTTCCATACCTCCATGAATTTTATCACATGGGTATTTAGATTTATTTAGTTCACTGCAAACATTATCTACCTTCTCTTGAGTGTTACAAAATATTACACAGCTATCTGGATTTTCTATTATTGTTATATCTTTCAATAAGTTTAATTTACCAGTTTCTTCTACCTTATACCCATCTTGTTGTATTTTATCTACTGTTAAAGTTTTTGCTTGAATTTCTATTTTATGAGGATTGTTCATGTATTTTTTAGATAACATGTCTATATCTTCTGGCATAGTAGCTGAAAATAACATTGTCACACGTTCTTTTGGTAAACTACTTATAATTTCTTCTATCTGTTCTATAAATCCCATGTTAAGCATTTCATCAGCTTCATCTATTACAAGATATTTAATGTTCTCTGTTATAAGCGTACCTTGCTTAATATGATCAATTACTCTACCTGGAGTTCCAACTGCTACATGAGTTTTTTGCTTAAGCTCTTTTTCCTGCTGAGCAAAAGATGATTTACCATAAAGTGCAGACACTTTTATTCTTTTAAATCTTCCTATATTAAATACATCTTCTTTAACTTGAATTGCAAGTTCTCTAGTTGGTGCAAGTATTAGAGCTTGTGGCTTATTTTCATCCCAATCAACTAATTCACATACAGGAATTGCAAAGGCTGCTGTTTTACCACTTCCAGTTTGCGATTTAACAAGTATATCCTTGTTCTCTAGTGCAACTGGTATAACTTGTTCTTGTACATTCGTTGGGCTTTTAAAGTTTAATATATCAATTGCTTTTAATATCTCGCTGTTTAATTTGTAATCCTTAAAATTTACTTTTGTCATTTAGTCATCTCTTTCTTTGCTTCATTATAGTATTATCTATTATACCACAGTAGGCAATACTAGTTTTACTACTACTATAAGTTTACCTTTATAAAAAATTTCTTTTAGCTCGTGTTTACAACAATCTATAAACCCGCTTTGTTGCTCCATTTAGTAGTTTGCATTATAATTTAAAATAGCTAGGCAAATTGCCTAGCTTTATTATTTTATAAGCTTTAAGTCTACTAAGAATTTATGTGCAACTTCTTCTGGGGATTTACCCAGTTCATCTACTTGATAATTAAGGTCTAGCATAATATCTTCATCAATTTTTCCTGATAACATATTAAATACACCTTTTAACTCAGGATACTTATTTAAAGTTTCATTATTTACTAAAGGTACTGCATAGTAAGGAACAAAAAAGTTTTTATCATCTTCTAACACTTTAAGATCAAATTTTTTGATAAGCCCATCTGTTGCAAATGCATCTACAACTTGAGATTCATTGTTGTCTAATGCAGTGTATCTAATAGCTCCATCCATTGCCTTAACGTTTTTAAATTTCATATTGTAATGTCTATTTAATCCTATTAGCCCATCTTCTCTATTTTCAAATTCTAGAGTTGGAGATAAAACTAATTCATCTGTATGTTTTTGTAAATCTGATATAGTGTTTATGTTATATTTTTCAGCTATATCTGGCATCATTGCTAAGGTATAAGTATTATTAAATCCTATTTGGTCTAGCACTGATAAATTATATTTATTTTTCATATTTTCTTTTGTATAATCATAAACTTTTTTTGCATCTTTCATTGGCTTCTCATCCATTATGTTTACTAAAAGAGTTCCTGTATAATCAACATACATATCTAATTCGTTAGTTTTAATTGCATTAAATGCAACTGTTGTACCACCTAAGTTTAATCTTTTATCTACCTCTAAATCGGTATGTTCTTCTACTAATTCTGCATACATATTTCCAAGTATAAGTTGTTCTGTAAAGTTTTTAGAACCTATAGTTATTGTATCTTTTTTGTTTGTAAACATTGGTTTTAAAGTTGTAAATAATAGTGCAACTATAACTATTGCTCCCATTACTTTAAGTCCTGTAGAATTCTTTTTAACAGCTTTAGGATCTAATCCTTTTGGTGTAACTGCTAATTCAATTTTACTAAATATATAATCTACTGCTAATGCAAGTATACATGCTGGTATTGCACCTTGTAATATCATAGTATTATTAACTGTTTGTACTCCTGAAAATACTAAATATCCTAAGCCTCCAGCTCCAATAAATGCAGCTAGTGTCATAAGTCCAACAGCTGTAACTGCTGATATCCTAACTCCACCCATTATCATCGGTAAAGCTAGTGGTAATTGTATTTTAAATAAGGTTTGATTTTTAGTAAGACCAATTCCTTTTGATGATTCTAGTATAACTGGGTCAATGGTTGAAATTCCTATATATGTGTTTTTTACTATTGGTAGTAATGAATAAACAACAACCATAAATATTGCTGGTCTACTTCCTATTCCAAGTATTGGTACAAGCAATCCAAGTAGAGCCATTGATGGTACTGCTTGCACTAAATTTACAAAGCCTAATATTATTTTTCTAAATGACTCTACTCTAGATATAATTATTCCTAGTGGTACTCCTACTAGGATAGCTATTGATATTGCTGTTATTGTAAGACTCATATGTTGTATTGATAATTGTATTATTTTATCCAAGAACACTCACCTCCATTTCTAAGAATTGCTCACTTAAAACTGAAATTAAGCTACTTCTTGTAATTAGTCCTGCTAATTTATTATTATTTGATACTACTGGTATATATCCTACTGAATGTTCATTCATAACACTTAGTATCTCTACTAAATTATCCTCTTCATTTACAAATAATACTTCTGTTGACATTATTTTTCCTATTGATGTACCTTTATTAATATTTGACTTCATATCTTTTACGGTAACAATTCCTTCTAATTTATTTTCTTTATCTATGACTAATAAACTATCTACTTTGCTAGATCTCATTATTTCAATTCCTTGGATTATTGTTCTTGATTGTTTAGCAGAAACTGGGTCCTTTATCATAATATCTTTTGCTTTTATATATTCGGGATTATTCCAAACCCTATCTAAACCTATAAAATTTTGGACGAATTCATTTGCTGGATTTCTTAAAATATTTTCAGGAGTATCATATTGAGCTATTTCGCCATTGTTCATAATACAAATCTTATCAGCTATTTTTAAAGCTTCATCCATATCATGAGTTACAAATATTATTGTTTTCTTTAGCTCATCTTGAAGTGTGAATAATTGTTCTTGAAGAGAAGTTCGAGTGATCGGATCTAGTGCACTAAATGGTTCATCCATTAATATTATTTCTGCACCTGTGGCTATAGCTCTTGCAACACCGATTCTTTGTTGTTGGCCTCCACTAAGTTCTGATGGGTATTTGTCTATATAATCTTCGTATTCTAGACCTACCATTTGTAAAAGCTCTAGCGTTGCTTTTTCTATTTCTTCTACTGATTTTTCTTTTTTTAATCTTGGAATTAATTCGATATTTTCTTTTATCGTTAAATGTGGGAATAGACCTGTGTTTTGGATAACATATCCGATTTTTCTTCTAAGTTCAATGGTGTTTTCTTTTGATATAGGCTTGTTATCTATATAAATCTCTCCGGAAGTGGGTTTTATTAGCTTATTGATAAGCTTAAGTGTGGTTGTTTTTCCACATCCACTGGGTCCTATTAAAACTACTAATGTACCTTTTTCTATTTGTAAGGTTATATCATCTAGTATTACCTTATTTCCGATTTGTTTTGTTACATTTTTTATTTCTATCATGTATAATCATCCCCTTAATTTTCGAACAACTTAACTTTAATATCTGAAGTTGCTACAACTCATTATAACATATATTCAGAAAAATGCAAAATTCAATTCATTTCTTCTTCATTTTGCATAAAATAATAGCATCGTAAATTACGATGCTATTGATGTTTTTTCTTTTATTATTTTATCTTTTTAGATAGGCTCTCTCTAGTCATTAATCTATATAAGTAATACCAATTATACTATCCATCTAAAAGCTTCGCATATTCATTTTTTGATGCATAGTTAGGTGCTTTTTTGTATTGGAATATTAGTATACCTTATATTTATCGCTTCCAAGTTTAACATCAAAATTAATAGTATATTTCTATTTATTGCTACTTCGAAGTTTATATAAATTATATATATTAATTAAAACAATTACAGCATTAGCTAAAGCCACTGGATAAGCTTTCAAATATAACCCATATACAACAAATAATAAACATCCTATAGAATTGATTATTCTAAGTGGTACAATAGCTGTCATAGTTAGTGATATTGCAATAACAATAGATGCCGCATATCCTATCCATTCAATAGGTTCGATACCAAACATAATACAATTTCTCCTTTTTTTATATTTTGTTATGTTTAGTATTTGATATTTTGAGTACTTTATGATATTTTTTTATAAATAGTTCAAAGGTTTTTCTAATAATACATAAAAGATACTAATACCTTATGCTAAAGGTTTTAGGTTAAAGTATGTTTTAGTTATCAGTTTTTGCTTCTTCTTTATTTTTTACATCTTTATTCATTATATTTATACATATACCAATGATTATAAGTAATCCTGCTAATATTTTTATAAAAGATATTGATTCACCTAATATAAAAAATGCTAATATCATAGAAAATACAGGCACTAAATTTATATACAAAGATGTTTTAGTTGGACCAATTTTTTTTATAGATATTTGTTGAATTAAATATCCACATACAGATGGGAAAATTGCCATATAAATTACAGCTATCCAACCATTAATACTTGTATTAGGAAGGTATACCCATGGCTTTTCCATTATGACTAAAGGTAACAAAATTATTACACAAGTTAAAAATGCATAACTAGTTATTTTTATAGGTGAGTATATTTCCAAAGCTTTTTTTGATATTATACCATATGTTGCCCAACACACAACTGCTATGATCATTAGTATATCACCTACATTAAATTTAAAATCAAGTAATATATTAACGTTTCCACTAGTAGTGATAAGCATGACTCCAAATAATGATATCATTATACCAATTATACTTTTGTATGTTATCTTTTCTCTTAAAAATATACATGCTAGTACTGTAGTTACTATAGGGTTTGTTGCACCTATTAATGATGCATTTGTAGCTGTTGTATATTTAAGTGCTAAAAAGAAAAACACATGATAACCTACCATCCCTACAATACCTAGTGTTAAAAACATTTTTAAATCTTTTTTAGTTATTTTCCAATTTTCTTCTACTTTAATCATTATTGTAAATACTATTATTGTTGCTATTAAGAATCTGAAAAATACTAAAGAGAATATTGGAAATTCTGATATTGAAAATTTACCAGCTATAAATGCACCCGCCCAAAATATGGTTGCTAATAGCATTATGTATTTATTAAGTTTTTCTTTCATTCTTCTGTCCCCCTTTTTTATAATTAGGTTTATGATACTATATATAGATTTTAAATAAACCTTTTCCCACTTTTTGTTTTTTAATTTTTATCATCTATGATATTATTATACTATAGTTTAAGTACACTCTCCCACAATGTATGCTAACTTTCGCCAAATCTTAGAAAAAGATAAATTAATGATTTATTTTTTAAACATTTTAAAGTAATAAGCACATTACTTAAATATTTTAAAGTAATGTGCTTATTATTTTCTATAGTTCCCTAATATCATCAAATAACTAAATTTCTAAATCTTCTATAAACCCTAAAACAGCTTCCTTACTTGTCGCCCAAGAAGTTACAAGTCTAATAGATGAATTATCTTCATCTTCACTTCCCCATATAATAAATGAATATTTTTCTTGTAATTTTCCAATCACTATGTTAGGCAATATTGGGAAAATTTGATTAGAAGGTGAATCTACCAAATATTTATACCCTAGTTCACTTATTCCATTTCTTAAAATATCAGCCATATCATTTGCATGTTGACCTATTTCAAAGAATAAGTCATCTCTAAATAACTCCATAAACTGTATTCCTAATAATCTTCCCTTAGCAAGTAGTGCCCCTCTTTGTTTTATATGATATCTAAAATCTTCTTTAAGGTTATCATTACAAATTACAAGTGCTTCTCCCATAAAAGCTCCATTTTTAGTTCCACCTATGTAAAACGCATCTGTAAGATTTACAAAATCAGAAAGGTTTAAATCATTTTCTCTACAACATAAAGCAGATCCAAGTCTAGCACCATCCATATATAATAATAAGTTATTTTCTCTACATACTTGACTTAATTCTTCTAACTCACTTTTTTTGTATATAGTTCCGATTTCTGTTGAGTTAGAAATATACACTAGCTTTGGTTTTACCATATGTTCATCAGTATGTTCCTTAAGAACAAATAGTACATGCTCTTTTCTTAATTTTCCATCTTCTACATTTACAGAAATAACCTTATGACCCGTGGCTTCTATTGCACCTGTTTCATGAACAAGTATATGACCAGTATTTGCAGCAATAGATGCTTGATGTGGTCTTAAAAATGCAGATATAGAAGTCAAGTTTGTTTGAGTACCACCTGGAATAAAATGAATGTCCACATTGTCGTTTTGTAACTTTTCTTTTATTAATTTTTTAGCTTCTTTACAGTATTTATCTTCTCCGTATCCTTCACTTTGTTCTAAATTTGTTTTTAACAAAGCTTCAAGTATTTGTGGATGAGCTCCTTCACTATAATCATTTTTTAAGCTATACATTTACTTTCCTCCATATTAACTAATAATTATACTTTTTAATATTATATTTAAACTAATGGTATCACTTTTGCTATGTTTATTTCTATAAAATTTTAATTTTTTCTGATATTATCAAAATCATATTTAAATCTACAAATTATAAATGCTTTATCATAAACAAAAAAGCTAAGCAAAATAAAACAGGTAAAGTTCCAAGATAGATATTTGAAGAATGTAGATTTAATATAGATATTCTAGAAACAAAGAGAGTGGATTTGCCGAAAATATATGGTGTACTTCTTATAAAGATGGTAGAACGGTTAGGTTTAAGGATACTAGAAAGTAAAAGAATTAGGCTTCTTTGGTCATTTTAAAGATAGGGTTAATTTTAAATCTGGTTATGCTCTTGATGAAGTTAAGTCAGAAATAGATAGTTACATGGACTACTATAATAATTATAAATATAGATGAAATTTAAACAAGATGACTCATGTTAAATACAGAAATCATCTTGCTAGCTAGTTATTTTTTTTAAACGCCCTTGACAAAGGGGACGCTTTAATTCTTAGAAAGAGTGGCTTTTTTGTTTTAATTATCTGTTAATCTATCAATTATACTAACAAGATTGGCTATTTCAGGTTTAGTTATTTGTTCATCTGCCCCAATTGAGTTACCTTTAATACGTATTTCTTCACTTATTAAAGAAGAGAATAAAATTAGTGGAATCTCTTTAAGAACACTATCTTCTTTAACAAGTTTTGTTAATCGATGTCCGTCCATTAGCGGCATTTCAATATCTGATACTATACACGAAACATGCTTTTTAATTGGATCACGAGAAGCTTTTACTTCCTCTAAATAATCCCATGCTTCTTGACCATTGTCTACTTTAACCGTATTTTTATAACCAGCTTTGTGTAAACACTCAACAATCATTTTTGAAAGTAACATTGAATCTTCTACAATTAAAATAGTTTTATCATTGATTTTACGTTCACCCAATTTTTCTATAGATTCAAATTGAATACTTGATTCAGGACTGATTTCTGCAACAATTTTTTCAAAATCTAAAATGGTTATAAGCCTATCTTTATATTCTGCAATACCTGTTGCAACTCCTTCTTCTCCGCCATAAATAACTCTATCAGGTTTCTTTATTGCCTCCCACGAAACTCGGTCAATACCAACGACTGTTTCCACATGAAAAGCAACGTTTAACTTGTTAAAGTGAGTAACAATAAAGATATCATTACCCGAATTCTCAGATTTAGGAAGATTTAAATATTTTCCTAGATCTATTACAGTAGTAATTTCATTTCTCGGCTTAAATACCCCTTCTACAACATCATGTGAATTAGGCATTTTTTTTACCGTTTCAGCTCTCATAATCTCACGAACTTTTGCTACATTTATACCAAACAATTCACCTGAAATGGTAAATTCCATAATTTCAAGTTCATTAGTTCCCGATTCTAAAAGTATTTTTGTCTGACTTGTACTTTCTGAAATTTCCATAATCGTCCTCCTGTGCTATAAATTTTATAAATATCAAAATGTCCTTACTTATTTATATATACGGACCATCTTGATAAACCTATAGGATTCTTTTTAATTAGTTATTTTTTATTTATATTTACTGACATATTAATATTCCTGTTTCAGTAAGTACACTAGATATGTCCAAAACCTATACTAATTCATATAATACCTACAGGATTTCCGTTGGTCTAATGTTTACAAACAAAAATAGCTAGGCAAATTGCCTAGCTTTATCATTACTTGATTGTTTTTTTTATTATAATATTAATTAGTTTCTTTGAAATCATTTTCAAATTCATCTATACTGTCTTTTAATAAAGTTACGCTATATGCCATGGAAGGACCTCCCCCAAATCCAACTGCAACCATAGCTGCTTCCATTATTTCTTCTCTTGTAGCCCCTAATTCTAAAGATTTATAAACATGATAAACTATACAGTATTCACAACGGTTGTATACTCCTATTGCAACACTCATAAGCTCTTTAGTCTTAGTAGTTAAAGCTCCTTCTTTATATCCAGTGCTTAAAAGGCGCATAAATGCATTAACATTCGCCTTATTAGTTTCACTTACAGCTTCTAATCCCTGTGTAAATTCGTTTAACATTCCTCTTACATCTTTTTTCATGATTAATCCCCCTTAATTATATGCTATACATATAATTAGCATAGCAACTATTTAATTAAAGTGTAGCACCTTACAGTGCTTATGTAAACTTATTTTTAATTATTTTTTAAATTTTTTACTATTTTATTTAATACATTTTTCAAAATTTCTAAATCTTCTTCTTTTATTCCTTTTATGCTATCATCTGAAAATTTCTTTCCTATAGGAAGTATTTCTTCTCTTTTTTGTACTCCTTTTTCAGTTAAATATAGCTTTGTAATTCTTCTATCACTACAATCTTTTTCTCTTTTAACTATATCTTCTTTTTCCATTCTATCTATTAATCTAACAATTGAAGATTCTTTTGAGTCTACTATTTGAGCTAATTGTTTTTGAGTAATACCTTCATTTTCTCCTATATAATATAGAGCTATCCATTGTACTCTAGTTATACCATGATTTAAAACTCTTTCATTAAAAGCTTCTGTAATCTCTTTATTATATTTATTTGTTATAAATCCCACACAATAATTTAAATTAAACATAAGTTCACCTTCCTATTATAACTTCACTATATGTATGTAAAAGTATTTGCATTTTTTATCAACTTATTTTTTAAATTTATAATTTAATTATATTGTATAAAGATATTTTTTTCTATATTTGTATTAAATAAATAAAGTCCCCTTCAATATAAATCATATTAAAGGAGACTTATTTATCTTATAAGAATACAAATTTTAGTACAAATAATATGCTTAAAATTATAAGTGATAAATTTACTTTTTCTCTTTGCCCACAAATAAGCTTAAGTATAGTATAAGATATTATACCAAATATAATACCATCAGCTATACTATAAGCAAGTGGCATCATAGTAAATGTCAAAAATGCAGGTATTGCATCTGTTGGATCTTTAAAGTTTATTTCAAGAACTGAACTTGCCATTAATACCCCAACTAATATTAAAACTGGTCCTGTTGCTTGAGGAGGTATTGCTGTAAATATTGGTGCAAAGAATAAAGACATCAAGAATAAAAATCCAGTAGTAACTGCAGTAAGTCCTGTTCTTCCTCCTTCTGCTATTCCTGCTGAACTTTCAACATAAGAAGTAACTGTAGAAGTTCCAAGAAGTGCTCCTACTGTTGTTCCTATTGCATCTGCAAGTAAAGCTTGCTTAGCACGAGGCAATGTTCCATCTTCATTTAAAAGATTTCCCTTTGATGCAACTCCAACTAAACATCCTACTGTATCAAATAAGTCAACAAATAAGAAGGTAAATACCACTACAAACATATCTAAACTAAATATTTGTGATTTTTCAACTGAAAATGCCTTTAAAAATACTGGTTCTAAAGATGGGATGCTTGATACTACAGCTTTTGGAAGTTCTACTAATCCAAAAAACATTCCCACAGCTGCTGTTACTATCATAGATAGTAAAAATGCACCTTTAACATTTTTACACATAAGTACTGCTGCTATTATAAGACCAAATACTGAAAGTAGTACTAAAGGTGTTTTCATGCTTCCAAGAGTTAATATTGCTCCACCTGATGTTACTATTCCTGTATTAACAAGCCCTATAAATGCAATAAATAATCCTATACCTGCTGTAACTGCATGTTTTAAAAGTGAAGGTATGCAGTTTATTATTTCTTCACGTATGTTTGTAAGTGTTAGTAATATAAAGATTATACCTTCAATAAATACAGCACATAAAGCAAATTGCCAGCTATGTCCCATAGATATAACTACAGTATAAGCGAAGAATGCATTTAGTCCCATACCTGGTGCTAGTGCTATTGGGTAATTTGCAAGCAATCCCATAAGCATAGTTCCTATAAATGCAGCGATTGCCGTTGCTGCAAATACTGCACTTTTATCCATTCCTGCATCACCTAAAATATTAGCATTTACAACAAGTATGTAAGCCATAGTCATAAAAGTTGTAATTCCTGCTAGTATTTCAGTTTTTACATTAGTATTGTATTCTGTGAGTTTAAATCTTTTCTCTAGAAGCTCCATATACACAAGATTCCTCCTCATTTTATTTTGCTATACTTCTATTGAACCCCTATAAACGAATTATTTAAGTTAGCTTACTTATATATATGATTCCTTTTTTTAAATTTAACTAAACAACTTGTATTTTATTTATAATCCTAAGAAACTATAAATATTAATTTTTTAGGATCCATAAACTTCCGTCAAATCTATATAGAAGATTTTATTGCTTTAAGTATTTTATCAGGTGTTGCAGGTAATTCGTTTATTCTAACTCCAATTGCATTGTATATTGCATTTAAAATTGCAGGGGCTACATACACCATAACAGGTTCTCCTATTCCTTTAGCTCCAAAAGGTGCAGAGCTTTCTTCATCTTCTACTATTATCTTTTTAAAATCAATTGTATCTAGTGATGTTGGTATAAGGTATTTTGATAGCTTGTTGTGTTTTATAGCTCCATTCACAACATTTAAATCTTCCATTAAAGCATATCCAACACCCATAGCAAATCCTCCATCTATCTGACCTTCTATTAAATTAGGATTTATTGCTTTTCCTACATCTTGTGCTACTACTGCATTTAATATATTGACTTCGCCTGTTTCTTCATTTACGTCTACTTGTACTCCACATGCGCCAAAAGTGTATGGCCAGTATGGATTTCCAATTCCAGTTTCTTCATCCATCATTGTTGAGTATGCTGTAAATGATGCTTCTTTCATTAAAAGTTTTTTATCCATAGCTTTATAAACTTCTCTTAAATCACAATTTTTTATATCGTATACTTTGCTTATTTCATCTCTTAATTTTTCACAAGCTATTTTTATAGCATTTCCTGTATTGTATGTTTGACGGCTTGCAGCAGCTGTTCCAGAATCTGGTGTTATTGATGTATCTTCATTTATAAATATTACATCTTCTACATTAATACTTAACACTTGCGCTCCTATTTGGCTCATTATAGTTTTTGCACCTTGACCTACTTCCGTTGCTCCAACATATATTTCTAGCTTCCCATCTTTATTTATTTTAACTTTTGAATTTGAAACATCTGGGAATCCATTTCCATATCCCGTTCCATAAAACATTATTCCTATACCGCATCCTTTTTTGCTAAGATCCATATTTTTATTAACTGCTTCTATACATCTTTCAAGTGGAACGCTTTCTGTTAATACTTGATTAGTAGCTGTTTTGCTTCCCTTTTTGAATATATTTTTAAGTCTAAATTGTACTGGATCCATGTTTAGTTTACTCGCTAATATATCCATCTGCCTCTCATGAGCTATTGGAACTTGTGTTGCTCCAAATCCTCTCATAGCTCCACTAAATGGATTATTTGTATATACTGCATAACTATCTACCCATACATTTTTTATTTCATATGGTCCACTTGCATGTACTCCTGCTTTTCTAAGTACATTTATTGCCCAAGATGCATAAGCTCCTGTGTCTCCTATAATAGTAGCTTTTAATGCTTTTAATTTTCCGTCTTTAGTTGCTCCAGTTTTATATTTCATAATCATTGAATGCCTTTTAGAGTGTGCTATAAATGATTCTTCTCTAGAATAGGTTGTTTTGATTGGCTTTTTTAAAGTGTAGGCTGCAAGGGACAAATGTATTTGCATTGTAATATCTTCTCTTCCTCCAAAGGCACCTCCAACAGCACAATTTATTATTCTTACTTTTTCTTTATCTATCTTAAGTGCTTCTGCTATTTCTATTTGATCAAAGTGTGGATATTGAGTTGCTGTGTATAAAACAATATTGCCTTCTTCATCAAGTTTTGCCACTCCACTTTCAGGTTGTAAAAACACATGGTCAACTTGAGGAACTTTATATTCATTTTCAACTATTACATCACATTCTTCAAATGCTCTATCTACATCTCCATTTCTAAGTTTAAAATGATGTACTATATTACTATCATTGTCGTGTACTTTTATTGAATTTTTTTCCATTGCTTTTATAGGGTCAAACACTCCCTCTATTTCTTGATAGTTTACTTTTATATGATTTATAGCTTCTTTTGCAGCTTCCTTAGAGTTAGCTACTACAAACGCTATAGGGTCTCCTATCCTTCTTACCTTTTTATCACAAAATACTTCATGGTCTTTAAATACAACACCATGATGATTGTATGGTACATCTTTTGCTGTAAATATTTTTACAACGCCTTCTATTTCTTTAGCTTTATTTATATCAATATCTATATACGCATGAGCTTTGCTAGACCTTAAAGTTTCTCCATAAAGCATATCTTCAAAGTATATATCTTGCGGATAAATAGCTTTACCATTTACTTTATCATAAGCATCTATTCTTTTTATATTTTTACCAACGACTTTCACTAATTCTCTCCCCTTGTCTTAGATGCTAAATGTATAGCATCAACAATCTTATTGTATCCTGTACATCTACATAAATTGCCAGATATACTTTGCCTTATCTCTTGTTTACTTGGAGAAACTTTTTTATCTAATATAGATTTTCCACTAAGTATCATACCTGGTGTGCAAAATCCGCATTGAACAGCCCCTACATCAATAAATGCTTGTTTTAGATATTCTTCTTTTACACCTTCAATAGTTGTTATTTTTTTACCATCTGTTTGAAATGCTAGTACCAGGCAAGAATTAACTAAATCACCATCCATAATGACAGAACAAGCTCCACACTCACCTTCACCACAGCCTTCCTTTGTTCCAGTTAGTTTAAGCTTATCTCTAAGTACATCTATAAGCCTGTCATCTTCTTTTATATCAACATTGTATATAATATCATTTATATTTAAACTTATATTTTTCAAAACGTTCCCCCTCAATATATTTACTCAATTTTGTAATTAAATCTTAATATTTCTTGTATTTTCTCTTATAACAATAATTTCATTGTGGTTACCTTAATAATTTTATTCCTTCATATATAGCTTCTTTTACCACACCTTTTACAGCCTGTGATTTAAACTCCCCACTACTTCTATTTTTTAAGTTTTCACTTATATTATCTTGTAACATATCTAAAGCTTTGTTTATATTTTTATCTTCAACAGTTTTTCCAGTTAAATACTTTTCAACTTCATATTCTCTTATCCCAGTTTTACTTAAAGCACCTAGTGCTATGTTTATATTTTTGATTTTATTTTCTTCTATTTCTAATAAAACGCTACTTGATATTTTAGATATGGATAGTGACTTTCTAAATCCTAGTTTAATAAATGATAAGGCTTGATTTTGATTTGGTTTTTCAAATTCTATATACGTTAAAATTTCATTTGTATGTAAATCAATATGATTTTTGTCTAATAGTATATCTTTTAAGTATGCTTTTCTTTTGTAATTCTTACTTCGTATACACACTATAGCCTCTAAAGCTAAAAGTGGTGGTATTAAATCAGCACTAGGAGAGGCATTGCATATATTTCCACCTATAGTTGCTCTACTTCTTATTTGTGGAGAACCTACAAGGCTTGATGATTTTTTTAATCCATATAAATTGCTACTAATTATATCAGAGTTTATAATGTCATTAAATGTTGTACATGCACCTATTTTTATAGTATTTCCTTTTTCTTTTATGATCTTAAGTTCTTCTATATCGCTAATATCAATCAAAACTTCTTTTTCTAATTTATTATTTCTGATTTCAACAATTAAGTCAGTTCCACCAGCTATGACTTTTGCCCTTGATTTTTTAATCTCAAGTATATTCAGTGCTTCATCGAAGTTTTTTGCTTTATATACTTCTTTAATCATATTTTTCCTCCAAGGTAAAAAAGGTATTTTTTAAATTTTCACTTAATTAATAATATGAATTTTTAAATTTGTCTATTACATTTATTAGATATAATTAGTTATCTAATATACTATAAACCATATAAATCCAAATATTGTTATCTATAATTTAGTTAGCTTCTATATTGACAGTTGTTCAATAAAGTTATAATATCAATAGGTTAGAGCTTTTTTATAGCACATAGGAAATTATATTCATTTTAAAACTTTTAATAAATATAATCTTCGTATATGTGCTTCAAGAAAGTCTTCCTTATAAATTTTAAATTGAAGACTTTTTTATATTTGGATAATTATAAAATTAAAATAAAGGGTGATAAAAAATGACAGAACAAAACTTAAGTTTGATTAATGAAATTCGAAGAAGAAGAACCTTTGCAATCATTTCTCATCCCGATGCAGGAAAAACTACATTAACTGAAAAGTTTCTATTATATGGTGGTGCCATTCGTGAAGCAGGATCTGTTAAATCAAGAAGGTCTCAAAAACATGCAGTGTCTGACTGGATGGAAATTGAAAAGCAAAGAGGAATATCTGTTGCATCAAGTGTTCTTCAATTTGAATACAATAACTTTTGTATAAATATTCTTGATACTCCAGGGCATCAAGATTTCAGTGAGGACACTTATAGAACCCTTATGGCAGCGGACAGTGCAGTAATGGTTATTGACTCGGCTAAAGGTGTTGAAGATCAAACAAAAAAACTATTCCATGTTTGTAAAATGAGAGGAATACCAATTTTCACTTTTATCAATAAAATGGACCGTCAAGGAAAGGATCCATTTGAGCTACTTGAAGATATTGAAAATGTTCTAGGAATTCGCTCTTGTCCAGTAAACTGGCCAATTGGTTCTGGTAAAGAGTTCAGAGGTGTGTTTAACCGTCACAAAAATCAAGTTGAGCTATTTAATGATGGTAACCATGGACAAGCTATTGCTAAGTCTACAACTGGAGATATATCTGATGAAAAATTTAATACTTTATTAGGTGATGCTCTTCATGAACAACTACTAAATGATATTGAACTTTTAGATATTGCTGGGGATAATTTTGATTTAGATCAAATACTAAATGGTGAATTGACACCTGTATTCTTTGGAAGTGCCCTTACTAACTTTGGTATAGAGCCATTTTTGGAGTCATTCCTAGAAATAACACCACCTCCAAAGCCTCGTAGCAGTAATTTAGGTGATATTGATCCTGAATCAAATAATTTCTCAGGATTTATATTTAAAATTCAAGCCAATATGGATAAATCTCATAGAGATAGAATTGCATTTATGAGAATTTGCTCTGGTAAATTCGAAAAAGGTATGACAGTAACTCATGTACAAAGAAATAAAAAGGTTAAGCTTGCACAACCTCAACAGTTTGTAGCGCAAGACCGTGTTATAATAGATTCAGCTTACCCTGGTGATATTATAGGGATACACGATCCAGGAATATTCAATATTGGTGATACATTAAGTGAAAAGCAATCAAATTTAGAATACACTGGTATACCACAATTTGCTCCTGAACATTTTGCAAGGGTATCTACAAAGAATGCTCTTAAAAGAAAACAGTTTTTAAAGGGACTTACACAATTATCAGAAGAAGGTGCTATACAGATATACAAACAACCTAATTTTGGTATGGAAGAACCTATTATAGGAGTAGTTGGAGTTCTCCAATTCGAAGTTCTAGAATATCGTCTAAAACAAGAATATGGAGTTGATATGCTAATGAGCACATTACCTTACCGTTATATACGTTGGATTGAAGCTGATACTTTTAAATCTGATAACTTTTCAATGACAATGGATACAATACTAGTTGAAGATAAAAATAGAAATCCAGTATTATTATTCCAAAATGAATGGTCTATTGGACATATAACTGAGAGAAACAAAAATTTAGTCTTAAGAGAAACTTCTTTATAAAATTAATTATAAAAATAAACCACGATATCACATCGTGGTTTATTTTATGCATTAATGTATTGCCTTTTTTCCATATCTCTTACCTGATGCTTCTACACTTCCTACAGTTACCAAAGCATCCTCATCAAATCCATGTATTATAGATTTTAATTTGGCAATTTCAAGTCTCGATACAACAATATAAATTACCTTTGTCAATTCACCTTTGTAAGCTCCTTGACCATCAAGTAAAGTTACTCCTCTTCCAAGTCTTGATGATATAGCAGAAGCTATATCAGTATATTTTTCTGAAACTACAAATACAGCTTTTGATTCATCTAATCCTTCAACCGTAACGTCTATAGCCTTATAAGCTATAAAATATGCTATAAGTGAATACATAGCTCTATCCCATCCGAAAACAAATCCTGATCCACCTAATATAAATACATTAAAAAACATTACTATTTCTCCTATAGAAAAAGGTGATTTTCTATCCAACATTATTGCAACAATTTCAGTTCCATCTATAGATCCACCATTACGTATTATAAGTCCTACCCCTATTCCTAATATAATACCTCCGAAAACTGTTGCTAAAAATATATCTTCAGTTATCCCTGGAATTGGATGTAGTATAGATACTCCTATTGAAAAACATATTACAGAAAATAGAGTCGAAATAGCAAATGTTTTTCCTATTTGCTTATACCCTATTATAAAGAAAGGTATATTGAGTATAAATGTAAATAAACCAAGAGGAAGTTTAGTAAAGTAACTAGTTATTATTGAGATTCCTACTATTCCACCATCTATTACATTATTAGGTATTAAAAAGATTTCAAGTCCAACTGATGCAAGTGCTGCACCTAACATCATAAAAAAAACTTTACTAATATTGAGTGCGGTATTTTTTTGTTTGTTCATATTCATCATTCCTTATTTAATATTTATATATGTGTATATATATATTAGACTATTTTTTTAATATTTTTTTAATTAGTCAACTTTATAAGATTTTAATGTATGAAATAGGCGAGTATACACCTTTATTTTATATTATATATTAAAATATTCAATTTTTCTAATTTATACTTTTTTTTAATACACCCCCTTTATGTTAATTCATTAACGGCATAAATATATTTTCCAAAATCTCCTCTAATAAATTAATCTTTATGTTTTTTTGTAGCCTATGTAAATATATTTCTTCGTCTACATACGAATATTTCAAACATAAATATCATATTTGTATGAATATTTATAGAATATAAAGTCTATATTGATAAATAAATACTTTATTCCCAATTTACTAATTGAATATATATTTAGCATTATTCATATATATATTAATGTTAAATATATTAATATTTTTAGAGAGGTGTTTTATGAAGGTTATTAAAGGAAATATAATTTTCACCCCTACATATGATAATTTTGAAATTATAGAAAATGGATACATAGTTTTATCAAATAACAAAATAGTTGATATTTCCAAAAAATTTCCTAGGAAATTCAAAAATTATGAATTAATAGATTATACAGACAAATTAATAATCCCTGGCATGAATGATTTGCATTGCCATGCCTCTCAATTTAGAAATATTGGTCTAGCCATGGACAAGGAATTACTTCCTTGGCTTAATGATTATACATTTCCTGAGGAATCTAAATATAAAGATGTTAATTATGGCGAAAAGATGTATTCTAGATTCGTCAAAGAAATATATAAAAATGGAACCACTAGAGTAGCTGCATTTGCAACTATACATAAAGAATCTACAATGAAGTTAATGGACCTTTTTATAGAGTATGGTCTTGGTGCTTATGTTGGTAAGGTAAATATGGATAGAAATTCATGTGCTAGCCTCTGTGAAGAAACTAATGAATCTGTTAATGATACTTTGGAAATAATTAAAGAATATCTAAACAAATCCGATTTAGTTAAGCCTATAATAACACCTAGATTTGTACCTACTTGTAGCGAGGATTTATTAAAATCTCTTGGTAACTTAGCACTTAAATTTAATTTACCTGTACAATCTCATTTATCAGAAAATATAGGTGAAATAAATTGGGTAAGAGAGCTTCATCCAAATTCTGAGTTTTATGGCGATATTTATGATAAGTGTAATTTATTTGGAGACACTCCTACACTTATGGCTCATTGCATTCATTTGACAAATGATGAAATCGAGCTTATGAAAAATAAAAATGTATATGGCATTCATTGCCCTACTTCAAATGCTAACTTAGCTAGTGGAATAATGCCTATAAGAAAACTTATAAACCATAATGTTAAACTAGGCTTTGGTAGTGATATAAGCGGTGGTCATAGTTTTTCAATATTTAAAACTATGGTTTATGCTATAGAGTTTTCTAAGCTTCTATGGGCACAAAATAAAGAATATGATTTTTTAAGCCTTAGTGAGGCATTTTATATAGCTACTAAAGGTGGCGGTTCTTTCTTTGGAAATGTTGGAAGTTTTGAAAAAGATTATGAATTTGATGCTCTTGTTATAGATGATTCTGAACTTAATTTTGATAATTATAGTCTAGTTGAAAGATTAGAAAGATTTATTTATCTAGGGGATGATAGACATATTTACCATAGATATGTAAGTGGAAAATTGATATAGCAAAGTAGTCTAGGAAATATATTCCTAGACTACTTTGCTATATATTAGCATAATTTTAGTACATTCCAGCATTTCTTCTAAGTTCTATTTTTTGTTTACCTAATATAAATCGATATATTTCTCTTTTTTGTCTATTATTTAAATCATCTAACTTTATATGATACAGATACTTACCATTTGTAAGGTTTGTTCTTTTGTTTATTATTGTACTTCTTACTCTATACATTCTATTATCTAGCTCAAATGTTATTTTAATTTTTTTATTTTTATATAAGTGCTCGTTACTTTCCATAAGCATACCACCTACACTTATATTTTTAGTACTACCTCTATATATTTTTGATTCACTTAATGGCAATGTATAACTAACATCTAAGTTTATAGGTAATCTAAAATTATCTCTTCTTTGTTTTTTCTCTATAGTAGAATTAATATTACCTTTATAATATATAATATCATCTTTTATTATTTTTTCAGTTATATAAATTTCAGTTGTATATAATCCCGTGTAGCTTACAAATTCTAATTCAATAATTTTACCCAATTTATATCTAATAATATTCTCTTCATCAACAGGGCATCTAAAAACCACTTCTCTGTTATGCAGACTTTCTGCGTATGTTGTATATATCTTATTATGATAACTTATATGTACCACCAAATCTATATCCTCTTCTAATATTGGTGTATACTTATTTATGGATTTTTCTATAGCTTTTTCCTTATATTTTGACGATTTATTCTTAAATAAGTTAAATATCACTTTATCCCCCCTCTTTCGTATTTATATAACCACCTTTAATATATTGTATACATTATATTAAAATTATACCATAAAAAAATGACTTATAAAGAAGTCATTTTTTTATTAATATTCAATCATTATTCAACTATAGGACTTAATATTTTAAAAGTATTGACATCAATTAATCCTTTATCAGTTATCTTCCACTTAGGACTTGTTGATAACGCTAAGAAAGATAAATGCATAAATGGTGCATGTATAGTACCTCCTAAATCTTTACTAACAGTTTTCTCTAAACTTACTATCTTTTCACTTACCTCACTACCAGTAAGTTCATCAGTTATAAGCCCTCCAACTGGAAGTCTTAATTCATCTAACACTCTACCATTATTTACAACTGCTATTCCTCCACCCATTTCTATAACTTTATTTACTGAAACCACCATATCAGTTATGTTAGTTCCAACAACAGTTATATTATGAGTGTCATGGGCAACACTTTCTGCAAAAGCACCTTTTTTAAGCCCAAATCCTTTTACAAATGCCTTACCTATATTATTATTTCTTCCATATCTTTCAACACAAGCTATATATAATAAATCGTTAGATACATCTGCTTCTACTACACCTCTATTAACATTTGCTACTTCTTCTAAACTTTCAGTTAAGTTTTGGTCTGGTATAGCCTTAATACATCTAACAGCTACTTCTTTTTTATCACTTCTTATTTCTAAATCAGATTCCACTAATTTCTCTCTTTTTACAGAGTTTTTAACAGTATTAGGATAAGTGTATTTTGGTAAGTCTACTAAAAGTTCACCTTCTGATGCAACTAATTTACCTTCTATAAATACAGCCTCAACATCCATTTCCTCTAGATCATTTATTATAGCTATATCAGCTACCTTAGATGGTGATAATACTCCTCTATCTTCAAGATTAAAGTATGTTGCAGGGTTTATAGTTACCATTTGTATTGCTTCAACAGGATTTACACCTTGCTTTATAGTTCTTTTTACTATTTCATTCATATGTCCTAATTTTTCAAGGTCTTCAGCAACCATATCATCAGTTGCTAGTATACATCTTCTAGAATCTAATTTTTCTTCTGTTATAGCTTTAATACATTCACCCATATTCTTTTGAGTAGAGCCTTCTCTCATAAATACATACACACCTTGTCTTAACTTTTCTACACATTCTTCTTTTGTAGTAGTTTCATGACAAGAGCATTTTCCCCCAGTACATACTATATGAGCTGCAAGTTCTTTTCCATATAAATCTGGTGCATTTCCATCTACTACTTTTCCTATACTTTTTGCATATGTAGTTGATGCTAATAAGTCAGTTATTACTTCAGGAGTATTTTTATATACATGTTTTGCATTACTAAATCCTTGAAGTTCGCCTATTCCTATTATATTTTTATAGTTTAGTAAATCTTCCATATCTTTAGAATTTACATCAACACCAGCAGTTTCTAAACTTGGACAATCTGGAGTAAGTGCTGGTACTACAAATCTAACATAATTAGGCACATGATTTGCCTCATCTGCCATGGCTTTCATTCCGACTGGTCCTAGTGCATTTCCTATTTCGTGTGGATCTGCTATTAATGTAGTTGTTCCTGATGGTATTGAAAGTCTTGAAAACTCTGTTACTGTAAGCATACTACTTTCAAAGTGCATGTGAGAGTCTATAAATCCTGGTGTTAGATACTTATCGGCTACATCTACAACAACAGTATCTTCTCCTATTAAATCTTCACAGTCTCCAACAAGTAATATGTGCTTTCCTTTTATAGCAATGTCTGCTGTATAAACTTCTCTTGTTAGTACGTTTACTACATTCCCCCCATACAAAACAACATCTGCATAGTATTTGTTACTCATAAGAGTATCTATCAACTCTTTGTATTCCATTGCTTGTTTTATATATTTCAAGGTTAATCCTCCCATACGTCTATATTATCGATTATCCCAATTATTGCAGCATTTATTGATGAATCGCGTTTTTTAGCTGCATTTCTAGCTGCTGTTCCTTCTGTATATATAACTACTTCTCCAATTCCTGCTCCAACCGTATCTACTGCAATTAATGGTTTACCAGAATATTCTTTTTTGAAATTTAGTGGTTGAGTTATCATTAACTTGCTTCCTAATAAGGTATCATCTTTTCTCGTTGCTACTACCGTACCTATTATCTTTCCTATTTGCATATGTTTTTCTCCTATTCATCTTTATTTTCATCAAAGATTACTTCTATTTTCTTTTGTTTTATATAGTCACGAGCCATTGGAGTTATTATAGAATTTCTTGGTGTGATTAATTTTTCGTCCTTAGAGTTTAATATATCATTTAAAGTTATTACTAATTTTTTTTCTTCTTTATTTAATTTATCTATACTTTTCTTTTCTTCTTGTATACTGTTTAATAATTTTATAATTTCATTTATTTTAGGATGATTTATAGGAACCATTATAAATGAATTGCTATCAAGTTTAACCTCGCTATTATCTTTTAAGTTATTTTCTTTAGTAATGTTATTTTTTACATATTCTTTTAGCATTGTTTTTGTTGTATTATCAATTTGATTTATATTACTACTCAATTTTTTTAAGATACTTTCAGTTAAGCTTTTTTTACTTTTCATTTAATTAATCTCTACTTAACATAACTCTTTCAACTTCAGAGTGCGGTCTTGGTATTACATGAACTGAATGAAGTTCTCCAACATTTCTTGCAGCGTCAGCTCCTGCATCAACCGCTGCTTTTACTGCTCCTACATCACCACTTACCATAACAGTTACTAATCCAAATCCTATTTTTTCATATCCCATTAACGTTACATTTGCAGATTTAACCATAGCATCTGCTGCTTCTACTGCTCCTACTAATCCTTTAGTTTCTATCATTCCTAATGCTTGCCCCATAATCTATACCCCCTGAATTTTAATTATTTTTTATTTTTTATATTATTCTTCAGAACTTTCCTTAGAGTTTGCTTTGTCTTCTTCTTTAATTTTTGCTTTTCTCTTAGATTCTTTTTCTTTCAAATTTTTCTTGAATTCTTTTATTAAAAAGTCCACTTCTTCGTGTGGTCTTGCAATTGTTCTACTTGAAACTACTCTTCCTACTTTATTTCCAGCATTAACCCCTGCTTCTACTGCTGCATTTACTGCCGCTACTTCTCCAGCTATATGTACAGTTATGCTTACTGCTTTTTCAACCCCAATTACCTTATCAAATCCAACTAACGTAATATCTGCTGCTTTACTTGCTGCATCTAATGCTGCTATTGCGGATGTAAGTCCTATTGCTTCTATCATCCCTAAGGCTTTTCTCATAGTAATCCCCCTTATTTAGCTAAATCTTTTAAGCTAATCATATTTTTATTTTGTTTATCTTTAGGGCTTTGTTTTACAGAGTTGTTATTTGAATTGTTATCTAAGCTTTTTAAACTTTTCATTTCTATTTTATTTATCTTATTCTCACTTTTTTGAGTTAATTTTTTAATCACCTTATTTTCAATTACTTTGTTGCTTTTATTGTTTAGTTGACTATTTTTTAAAGAAGTTAAATTTATTTTAGTGTTATTTTTATCTAATATGCTTTTTAACATCTCTTCTTCTTTTTTATTTATATTATTAACAGCTATACAATCATATTTCGATGTATCATCTTTTTTATTAAGAGCTTTCTTTGATATATTCTTCATTATAGTTTGAGCTAGTGGACTTGCCATTTATTTCACCACCTATAAAA
The DNA here is from genome assembly GCF_056995035.1 of Romboutsia sp. Taxonomy (NCBI): domain Bacteria; kingdom Bacillati; phylum Bacillota; class Clostridia; order Peptostreptococcales; family Peptostreptococcaceae; genus Romboutsia; species Romboutsia sp. Next base: position 62,105 of record NZ_JBXKIW010000041.1, read on the forward strand.
TTTTGCTTACTTCATCATGAGGTCTTGCTATTACGTTTGTTGATATTATTTCTGCTATTTTCCTTGCACTTTCCTGTCCATTTTCAACTGCAGCTTGTACTGCTGCAACATCTCCCCTTACTATTGCTGCTACAATTCCTGAGCCTACTAAGTTTATATCAACCAATTCTACATCCGCAGATTTTAACATCGTATCTGCAGCTTGTATTGCTCCTATCATACTTTTCACTTCTACTATTCCTAAAGCCTTCAAATTTTTCACCCCTCTTAAAGTAGGTTAAGCTTTTATTATTTAAAAATAATTATCTATATTTATATTCTCGTAATTTGGGATTATTGCTCTATCAAATAAATCTACATTCAATGGCTTTGTTGCATCTATTCCCATTTTATCACTAAGACCTCTATAAACATGAGATGCTTCAAGACCACTTCCTAAAGCATTTTTGATTATAACTACATCTTCACTTGCCTGTACTCTAGATGCTAGTGCAAATTCAACATCTTTGTAGTTATATATATCAACATCGCTATCAACGACCACTACATGTTTTAAATCTTTGCTACTTCCAAGGGAAGAAAGAATTGCACTTTTTCCGTCACCTTCATTTTTTTTATTTATACTAACTATTGCATGAAGTCTACATCCCCCACCAACAGTTACATTTATATCAGCTACATCTACAATACTACTTAATGCGCTATACATTTCAACTTCTCTTATAAGTCCATTTGATAAATGTTCTTCTCTACAAGGGAATGCATGTTGAAATATTTTATTATCTCTATGCATTATTGTTTTTATTTCCATTACAGGATTTGGAGCTACTGCCCCGTAATATCCCATAAGTTCACCAAAAGGACCCTCTACTACTTTTTTGTTAGGAACAATATGACCTTCTAATACTATTTCACAGTATGCAGGTACTTCTATATCAACACTGTGACATTTTACAACTTCTAATGGCTCTCCCTTTAAAGCGCTATATACCTTATGTTTATCAAGTCCATATTTTGAAGAACTTATTTGAGATGCTATTAAATACTGCGCATCATAACCTAAAACTACTGCACATTCTATAGGTTTATTATTTTCTTCACTTTTTTTAATAATTTCTCTTAGATGTGGAGATGCACCAGATATTAATGCACTTATATTTGTTTTTGAATTTATTTGAAATCTTCGAACTGCCATGTGAGTATCATTAGTTTCTGGATCTTTAATTATAAGCATTCCAGAAGTTATAAAGCTTGAAGAGTCTCTTTCATGTGACGTTGGTATTGGAAACATTTTTGAAATATCTATATTCTTAGTTATAACATTTTCTTTAATGGGGCCAGTACTACTTTTTCTTACAGGTTTAGGATTTGCTATTGCATCCATAAACTTAAATATTCTATTATCTTTATTCATATCCATTAGATCATAAAATATTTGTCTATTTCCATAAAGTCCACCAACTAAAGAAGTATCATGTCCTTCTATATTATTGAATATTATCGGTACTTCATTGTCAAAATATCTCAACACTGCACCTAATTCAAATTTAGGATTTACTTTTTTATTACAAACTTTTGTATATCCTAATTCTTCTAGTTTATTTAATGTGTATCTTAACATTTGAGTTTCCATATTACTCACCCCATCTATGTAGTAAATTATGCTCTATGCCTAATTGGTCTAAACTTCTTCCAACTATAGAAGTTACTATATCACTTAAATCTTGTGGATGATTATAAAATCCTGGTGTAGGAGGCATTATAGTTACTCCTATTTGAGATAGTTTAAGCATATTTTCAAGGTGTATAGAACTTAATGGAGTTTCTCTTGGAAGTATTACTAAATTTCTTTTATCTTTAATGCAAACATCAGCCGCTCTTGTAAGTAAACTATCACTATAGCCCATAGTAATTCCTGCTAGGGTTTTCATAGAACAAGGAACTATAATCATTCCATCAGTTTTAAATGACCCACTTGAAATTTTTGCTGCTAAATCATGATTTTCATAGTAGTAGTTAGCCATTTCTTTAAGCTCGTCTAAAGTAACACCGCACTCATGGTTTACAACATATTCTCCCATATTTGATACTACTAAATGAGTTTCTATATTAAGCTCTCTTAAAGCCTCTAATATTCCAAGTGCATAAATTGCACCGCTTCCTCCTGATATTCCTACAATAATTCTCATAAAACTTCCCCTCTTATTTAAAGTTTTATCTATTTTTAATTTTAGGTAATTACAAAACACAAATTTTGCAATTACCTAATTAAATGTATTATTCTACTTTATTTTCTTTGTCTCCACCGCCAGCCCATGGATCAATTCCTTTTTCCCAAGACTCTATATATTCATCTATTTTCATAAGCTTAGTAAATAGACTTAAATCTCTAAGTCCTGCTTCATGCATTTCATCATTTTTAGAATGTACTCCATCACTTAAAGTTATAACTTTATAAGCATTGTATAAAGCATCACTTGCAGTACTTCTTACACAAACATTAGTCCAAACACCAACAACTACAACTGTGTCTAAGTTTTCTTCTCTCAAATATAAATCTAAATCGGTGTGAGCAAATGCACTATGTCTTCTCTTAGGTATAGTGTACTCCTCACCTTGTGGGTATAATTCTTTTATAAAATCAGAACCCCAAGTTCCTTTAACTGCATGAACTGGTCTTACTCTAAAGTCAGCATCATTTTTTCTATGAGCTTCTTGTATGTGTATTAATTGTATATCATCAAGACCTCTTGCATTTCTTTCCCTTACCCATGCAAATAATTTTTGTAAATCAGGTATTATTTGCTCTCCTCCTGGGCATCTTAAAGGAGCTTTCTCTCCTACAAAATCATTTAACATATCTATAACAACAATCCCATGTCTTGGCATTTTATATCCCCCCATAAATTATATTTTAAGCAACGGATATGACCGAGTGTATACGAGTGTCATATCGTTATCGACATGAAGTAATTTTGACGACACGCCGTTCAATTCCATCTATATTTTAATAAGTTATTTTTCTATCTAATTTCATTATTTGTACTCTCTTCGTAAATTTACCAAATCCAGGCTTAACCATTATTCCTTTAATATCTTTAACGTGGTCAACTATAACTTCTGGATGGTCTTTTCTATAACTTACTTTGTACTCTCCACTAGTTAATTCATCTGGATTATTAAATAACACATCATAATTTTCTAAACTACCTAAAATTCCATCTTCTTCATCTTGGTATACTAAATTGCCTCTAACTACAGTCTTTTGTACTTTGCCTTTTAACTGCATTCCTTCAAGTGGAGTGTATCCACACATAGATACCATAGTTTTTGGATCTATAGTCCACTGCTTATCTAAATCTATTATAGTGAAGTCTGCATCAGACCCTATATTTAAAGCACCTTTTTTGGGATATAATCCATAATGTTTCGCTGCATTAGTGCTTAATATTTCAACTAACTTGCTTAAAGATATTCTCCCTTTGTTATACCCTTCGCTTACTATAACAGGAACCATAGTTTCAACACCTGGGATTCCTGGGAATGAAGTCCATATATTCATTCCTTCTTTAGCTTTTTCACTTTCTATTTCATATGGAGCATGGTCTGTAGCTATAAAGTCTATGCTTCCATCATTTATACCTTGCCAATGTTCTTCATTATCTTTTTTAGTTCTAAGAGGTGGAGCTATTTTTGCAAGAGGTCCATATTTAGTCATTGCTTCTTGATAATTTAATGTTAAATAATGAGGACAAGATTCACTTGTTACACTTAAACCTCTTTGTTTAGCATCTTTTACAAGTTTTGCTCCTATTCCAGTACTCATATGTACTATATGAAGTCTAGCACCACTAGCTTCTGCAAAACTTATTCCAAGTTCTATAGCAACTTTTTCAGCTAATTCCATTCTTGCTTCTGCCCAAGCTGGTCCATCTAATCTTCCTTCTTCTCTAAACTTATTTACATAGAAATCACACATAGCAAAGTTTTCTGCATGTATTCCTATTGGAAGACCAGTTTTAGATACTGCCTTGAAACATTCAAACATTTCAGGGTCTGTAACTCTTGGATATGTTGGAACTGATGGAGTCATGTATACTTTAAAAGCTACTACCCCATAATCTGCTTGTTCTTGAACATTGTGCATCCAACCTTCTCTAACATCTTCTCCTGTAACTCCTCCCCACATAGCGTAATCTACTACTGCTTGTGGTCCACATATACCTAGCTTTGTTTCAAGTTGTTCAATACTTCTAACAGATGGCACTGAACAACAAGGCATATCTATTATAGTTGTAACTCCTCCTGTTGCTGCTGCTGCTGTTCCTGTTAAGAAGTTTTCTCTATGTGGAAATCCTTGATACATAAAGTGTGTATGAGAATCTATACATCCTGGAAGTGTTAAGTTCCCATTAGCATCTATAACTTCTTTAGCATCTATATTATTTATATCATGTACAAAACCTGCTATTTTTTCATCTTTAACTAATATATTTGTAAGTACTGTATCATCACCTTGAGGTATTCTTGCATTTTTTATAATTACATCTATCATTTTTTATCCCCCTACATATCCATTAAATGAGTTTCTAAAACTTGTTCCTTTTTGAATCCTTCTAATCTAAAGAAGTACTCAAAGCTTTCTAATATGTAATCTAATTTTATAGGTCCAACAAGCTCAGTTCCAGTAACCATAACTCCATATCTTTCTGCTTCTCTTTTTACAAACTCAAAAGCTCTATGCATTGGAGTTTTTGAACAATCAAGTAAGTTCATTGAAACTACTACTCCTTCTCTTTCAGGGAATTTTATTCCAACAGCTCTTACTGTAGAAAATCCACCACTTGGTCCTCTAAGACCTTTAGCTATTTCTTTAGCTATTTGAACATTTTCTGTTCCTAAAAATATATTATAAGCAGTAAGCCCATCACATTCTGCACTACATATAGTGGCTCCTGCAGTTTCACTAAGTAATCCATCTACACTTAAATCTGGTTTTCTATTTTCATATTCTGCTACTCTTTCTTCATTTTCTTTACTTTCTTTTAATAAATCTCTTAAACCTTCATACTGACCTGCTCTTATGTACGCAAATGCTTTTCTATCTTCATTTCTTGCTGCTTCACCAGCAAAGAATACAGGAATTTTAGTTTTTTCATGTAATTCTTTTCCTATCTCTTTTGCTAATTGTGTACATTCTTCTATTGTTATATCTTTAAATGGGAATATAGGAAGGGTATCTTGAGCCCCTATTCTTGGATGAGAGCCTTTATGTTCTCTCATATCTATAAGTTCTATAGATTTTGCTGCCATATTAACTAAGGCATCTTTGACAGGTTGTGGTTGCCCTATGAAAGTTACAACTGTTCTATTAAAATCATGTTCTGGTTCATAACTTACTAGTTTAACACCTTCAACTTTTCTTACTTCATCAACTATCTTTTCTATAACGTTACTTCTTCTTCCGTCACTGAAATTTGGTACTGCTAGTACATATTGTTTCTTTTCCATTTCACTTATCTCCTTATAATTTAATTTTCAAATTTTTAAGCAGATAAATTATTAAAACAAGCAAATCTTCATTTATCCTAAATTTATAATTTCATGAAATACTAGCTGCTGTATAAAAACATAATTTTCTACATACTAAAAAACCTTTTCAATTTTTCTAATAAATAGATTTTTGTTTATGTGCTTGTTTAATAAATTATATTTTCATAACTTCATGAATATAACTTATTAAACAAAATTTTTAGGAGGAATTTATTTATGAGTTTAAAAGTTATTGATTTATCACAAGAAATATTTCAAGGAATGTCCGTATTTCCTATGCATCAACCTACTTTTATAATGACTAACATGACACATGAGGAAAATATGGAAAACACAGGAAGTAAAACACTAGGTTTTTCTGCTAGAAATTTACTTATAAGTGAGCACGGTGGTACTCACTGTGATGCAGTTTGGGAATATAAACCAAGTGGTAAAACTATTGAAAATATGACTCTTGAGTACTTTTTTGGAAGTGCCATTTGTATAGATTTATCTCACATTCCTTACAGTAGATACATAGAAGTTGAAGATATAAGAAAGGCAGTAACAAAATCAGGACAAGAAATAAACAAAGGTGATATAGTTCTAATGTATAGCGGACATTATGATAGAAACTTTGGCACTGATAAATGGCAGACGCAGTACTCTGGACTTAGTTATGAAGGTGCTAAATACTTAGCTGAATGTGGGGTTGTAAATATTGGTGTAGATGCACCTGCAATAGATCACCCTGATGATTTAGATTTTTCTGGTCACTTAATTTGTGGAGAGTATGATATAACTAATACGGAAAACTTATGTAACTTAGATAAAGTAGTTAACAAAAGATTTTTATATTTTGGACTTCCCCTTAAAATAAGAGGCGGCTCTGGTTCACCTATAAGAGCAATTGCACTTTTAGAAGAATAGTTAAAAATGTGTCATTAAATTTAGTTAACGTTCCTATACTATAATATCGGTACTAATATATCACTAGTAAAATTTAATATTGAGGAGGAATATTATGAATAAAAGTAATTCTTCTCAAATGATAAAAGAAGATTTTTCTCAAACGATAAAAGAAGAAAGAAGTTCTAGTTTGCTTTATCAAATTAATGATAAACCAAACCTTCAACTTTCTATACTTCTAGGATTTCAACACATTGTAGCAGCTTTTGGAGGTATAGTTGCTGTTCCCTTAGTTGTTAGTAGTGCTTTAGGTCTTGATGTTTCCACAGCTGCCATGATGGTAAGTGCTGCAATATTTGTTGCCGGTTTATCAAGTATAATTCAATCTAAAGGGATTGGAAAAATAGGAGCAAGGCTTCCTTGTATAATGGGGACTACATTTACATTTGTAGATCCTTCGATTACCATTGGTAGTTCCATTGGTGTTGGCGGAATATTTGGTGCTACAATACTTGGGTCATTCATACCAATGATTCTAAGTAGATTTATAAAGCCACTTATGAAATTTTTTCCACCTGTTGTTACTGGTACGGTTATTACACTTATAGGACTTACACTTATTCCTGTTTCAATGGATTGGTGTGCTGGTGGCGTTGGATCTACTACATATGGAAGCTTAACTAATATTAGCATATCTTTAATGGTTATGATTATAGTTGTATTATTAAATAGGTATGGTAAAGGAATTTTTAGTACCGCTTCGATACTTGTTGGTATGCTTATAGGTTACTTAGTTTGTATTTCTCTAGGATTTGTTGACTTTACTCCTATAAAAGAAGCTTCTTTTATAGGCCTTCCAGGAATACCTCTTATCTTAAAACATGGGATTAAGTTTAGTATAATTAGCGTTATTCCTTTTATAGTTGCTTATTTAGTAACCACTATAGAAACAGTTGGATGTTTAATAGCTGTAGGGCAGGCTTGTGAAAAAGAAACTACTAGCGAGGAGTTAAGCCGTGGAGTTTTATCTGATGGTATTGGAAGTTGTATAGCAGGATTTTTGGGTGTAGGTCCCAATAGTACCTTTAGTCAAAATGTAGGTCTTATCCCTATGACAAGAGTTGCTAGTCGTCATGTTGTTATTATGGCTGGTATTTTACTGATGATACTTGGAATATTTCCTAAACTTGGAGCTATCGTTGCAACTATACCTAACCCAGTTTTAGGTGGTGCTGGTATTGTAATGTTTGGTTTTGTTGCTGCTAGTGGTATTAAAACTTTAAGTAGTATTAAGATGAATAATAGAAATCTTCTTATTATAGCAGTTTCTATTGCTTTAGGTCTTGGTATAACTACTAGACCTGATTTGTTATCTAATTTACCAAATACACTACAAATGTTGTTTGCATCTGGAATAAGTACTGGTACTATAGCTGCCCTACTTCTTAATATTTGCTTAAAAGAAGAAAAATAGCAAAATTTTATTTACATATTAAAGAGGGTGTCTCAAAATACATTCTGTAAATTTTGAGATAGCCCTATTTTAATTCCAATTATATTTTTTAAATAAAGTATTTTCACCAACAACTATATATATCCATTGGAGGCAACTGTTGTTATTAATAATTAGATATAAAAATGTTATTGAAAGGTACATTTTTTAATAATAGTATTTCCATCTACTACCTGGACGATTTGAAAATTATATCCTAACCCAAGTTTTTTTAATTCTGGATTTGAAGTTCCAACACAATATAATGTATATATTTTCTCTGTATTCATCTTAACCTCTGTATTTAATATTTGACCAATTCCATCTGATGGAAGAACTACTACTTGGTAAGTTTCTGCAAGAATTTCCATATATTCATTTCCACTGTTACTTTCTACTTTTCTAGCTAATTTATATCCACTTGATACCATAAGAAATATCAGTGAATCTGGAGTTAAATTATAAAATCTAGCAACTGATTTATTAGGTTTTGGTTCTTGTTCAATATTGTCTATTATCGGCACTAGTTTTAAATTAGTTAAATCTCCTGTAATTGCAATGGTCATTAATTGACCTCCTATTATTTCTACATTATCAACTTCAAGAAGAGGATTATCTTTAGTATTAGCTAAATAAACTTGTATACTATATTTTCCTCCTGTTCCAGGTACATAAGAGCTAGTTTGTACTGCTTTTAAATCTTTAGCTAATAAAAATTCATTATTCATATATACATCTAAAGCTCCTGGTTTAATTAAAGAATTAAATACTCTAATAAATGAATATTGAGCAGTTAAACAAGCAGGTAATTGCGAATCCGTAAATTGACGGTGATTATAAAACATAAAAACACATCCTTATTATTTAATATTAGTGTATCGCTAATATTATTATATGAATATAAATAAAAATTGTTATGATATGCCTTCATTAATTCTCCGTAATTTAACTCCACGAAATCATGACTCACGTAAATTCAAGTATTTTATTTCATAATTTTTCTTATTAAATCCACTTTTTTATTGTATGGTGGAAATACTAGCTTAATGTCAATCTTAGATGATCTTTTGACTATACCCTTTTCATAAGTAAAAGTCTTAAAACTACTATGCCCATGGTATTTACCAATACCAGATTTACCTACCCCACCAAATGGAAGATATAGGGATGCAACATGACTTATAACGTCATTTACACATCCTCCACCAAAAGTAAAATCATTTATTACTTTCTCACTGAACTTTTTATTTTCTGAAAATACATACAATGCAAGCGGCTTTTCATACTTATTTAAGTAAAATTCTATATCTTTCATATCTTTATATTTTATAACTGGCATTATAGGGCCAAAGATTTCATCTTCCATAACTTCATCTAAGTATGTAACATTACCTAAAATAGTTGGTGATATATATCTGTTTTGAACGTCTATATCTCCACCAAATACTATCTTTTCACTATCCTTTTGTAGTATGTTGCTAAGTCTTTTCATGTGTCTATCATTTATAATTCTTCCATAGTCACGATTTTCTTTTATATTCTCTGCGTAAAATTCCTTAACTACATTTTTAGATTTTTGTATGAATTGATCATATATATCTTCATGTACTAAAATATAATCAGGTGCTACACAAGTTTGCCCTGCATTACTAAATTTACCCCATACTATACGCTTAACAGACACGTCTAACTTTGCAGTATTATCAACTATTACAGGTGATTTTCCACCTAATTCTAAGGTTACTGGAGTTAAATGCTTACTTGCTTTTTCCATTACTATTTTACCTACATTTACACTTCCTGTGAAGAATATGTAATCAAAAGGTAAGTCAAGTAATTCACTATTTACGGTGTAATCACCCGTTATTATATCAACATAATTTTTATCAAAGGTTTCTTTTATTATTTTAACTAAGACTTTTTCTACATTAGGTGTAAATTCAGAAGGTTTTATAATTGCTGTATTTCCTCCTGCAAGTGCACCTATTAATGGCTCTATACTTAATTGGAAAGGATAATTATATGGACCTATTATTAACACACATCCATACGAACTATTGTAAACGTATGATTTTCCTAGGAGTTGCGCTACATCATTTTTTACTTTTTTTATTTTACTCCATTTTTTAATGTTCTTTATAGCATAGTTTATAGATCTATATATAAATCCAACTTCTGATGAATATGCTTCAAATTCAGATTTACCTAAGTCCTTATATAATGCGTTTATTATTTCATCTTCATATTTTTTTATTGTCTTTTTCAAATTTTGTAGTGATTCTATTCTATTTTTTATACTTATATTTCCTAATTGTGATTTATATTTTTTTTGACTATTTAGTATTTCTTCATAATTATTCAAATTAACCATCTCCTAATTTTACTTATATATTTAATTATACAACAAAAACCGCATTGAGAAATGCATCTCAACGCGGTTTTATATATTTATAATCTTAAAGAATTCCTTCTTCTTGATACTTTTGTAAAGTTTTAATTATATAGCTTAATGTACAGAAATCTTTATCTAAGTTTTCTTCAATAATACCTAATCCTTTTATTAAAGTTTGCTCATCAAAGTTTTCTAATAATATCATCATACTTATAGGACTAACAGATCCTGTTTTTGTATCTAATACTCTTGCAGCCTTTACAAAGCTATTATTCATTGCACCTTTTGCAGCTTTTTGTAAAGATTTACTAACTTCTAACTTTGGCATTTCATCAAATATCTTAACATCATCAGATAAATTTAAATTTATAGCTTTACTTATATCTGTGCCTACAAATATAACATTTTTAAATTCTGCTCCTTTAAAATCTACACCCTCTAGGTTAGCTGAATCAAATATTGTATTTTCAAACTTAGCACTTTTAAATTTACTCTTTTTTAAGTTTGTAGCAACAAATTCTGCAGATTCAAATGTACCTTCGTGGAAATCACATGATTTAAACTGTGCTCCTCTAAAACTTGCATAGTTGAAGTTTGAACCTGAGAAATCACAGTTGTAGCAATTGCTTCTTCTTAAGTCTTTGTACATAAAATTCTTATTTAGTTTCTTTATATTGTTGTAGTTAAATTTATCATTTACAGTTTTCTTTATATCCATTTTTTCCTCCATCTAAAATATCTATTATTTTAGTTTATTATGTTTTATTTTATATACTCTATATGTTATTGCTCAAAATAAGTATATTTATTCTTATATTTTATATAAACACTTAGCATATAAAAAACTCCCATATCAAAAGATATAAGAGTTTTTATTATACTTTATTGGTTGCGGAGG
>NZ_JBXKIW010000042.1:0-33442 GCF_056995035.1 Romboutsia sp.
CATTTCTTAGGTGCTTTGAGCAACGTTTCATGTGTTACGCAACTACAAGGTCATAGTCTGTAGTTTCTGTTTGAACAACTTTTGCTTCTAATGGAGTTTTTAAATCTTCGCCATTAGGGGCAAATATGTTCTTAGCTACTATTAAATCCATTGCAGCTTTTATTTGTGCTTCTGTTAAATCTTCTTTTGGATCTGTTATGAATAAACTTACTTTTTTCCCACCTTCTGTTGAGAATGTCATTAATAATTTAACTTCTGTTCCTACCATTTCTTATTCCTCCTTGTATAAAATATTTTTTAAGTAACGACCTGCCTTTTAAGGTCGTTTGCGATATGAGCATAGCGAATTTTACTATGCACTTAAATTTGTGTTATCTTGCTTTACTACTGACATTAATTTGTGTTTTTGAAGTGATTGCAATGTTTGTGCAACATTATAAACATCAAGAGCAACTGCATCTGCTTTTACATTTGAGTAAGTTCTTGATTTTACTATTGTCTTTCCTTCATCATTTAAGCCACAATCGAATTTCATTTTTAATGAAGAACCCTCTTTAATCTCTACTATACTTCCTGCTAATGGCATGTTATTACCTCCTTTTATCTTGTGATTAAGTTCATTGTATTAGATGATCTATGTTAAGTCCTAAAATATAGTTGAGTATTATTTTTGGAAAATATTGTTTCAGAAAAAATTTAGTGATATGTTTAGAAGTGAAAAATATAGAAAAGGATAGGGGATTATGAATATACAATTGCTATTATCTGAGGTTTCACAGATTTCAAAGAAGTATGAATTAATAAATCAAAAAACTGGGGGATATTTTAATATATTTGATATAGTAAATAAATCTACTGATGAAGTAACTATATGTAGATTTATTTATGAACTTTTAAACCCAAAAGGTAGCCATTATCAAGGTGATACTTACTTAAGGCTATTTGTAGAAAATGTACTTAAGATGAAATTTAGTGATTTAGATTATAAAACAGCTAGAGTACATAGAGAACTTGTTATTAGTGGAAATAGAAGAATCGATTTAGTTATTGAAACTAATGAAAAATTTATTCCAATAGAGGTTAAAATTTATGCAGGAGATCAGCATAAACAGTGTTTTGATTACTATCAATGTGTAAAAAAATCAAATGTATTTTATTTAACTTTAAATGGCAACTGTCCAAGTGAAGATAGTGCAAAGGGACTTACTCCTATTTATGAGGATTCAAACGAAATCATTGGATATGAGGAAGTAACTCAAATTTCTTTTGATAATGAAATACTCCTTTGGTTAAACAAATGTATTTCACATCAAGAAACTATTAAGATAGCTCCAATTAGGGAAATTATATTACAATTTATGGGGGTAATAAGGAACATGACAAGTTTATTACTAGAAGAAAAAGAAGATGAAATAGTTAAAACATTAGTAGCATCAAAAGAAAATATGATAAGTGCTATAGAGATTGAAAAAAGCTTGAAAGTGTGTAAAACACAAATGATAAGAAAAGTATTAGAAGCTATTGAAGAACGTATAGATAAGGTATTTAAGAGTGAAAATAAATTACCTTATTATTCTTACAAAGAAAATAATTATAAGTTAGTAAATACATACTATGATAAAAAAGGCTCAACATATCCAGGGATTAGTTATTTTGTGAAAAGCTTAGATAAGAAAGATGTAGATCTTTGCTTGAGACTTGAAATAGATACTCATATTTTCATAGGATTCTGCACCCCAGAGAAGAATAAATTTAATAAGAAAATATTAAGTGATAGTGAAGTTAATGAATTACTACATGAACATGAATCATGTTCTGGTGGATGGTGGATTTATTGGGAGTACTTACCGATTGACGATGAAGGTATTTGTCCTAACTTTAAGGATTTTAATGAAGCATATTTTGATTTATTCGATGAAAATAAATTTAATCAATTTGTAGATTCATGTGAAGAAAGTATTTGTAATATGTTAAAGAAGCTGAAATAAAAAATATTCAATAGATAGTATAGAAAAATAAGAAAATATAGGAGATGAAATATAGTGATAGGGCCATATCAAGAGTTTATGGATTATGTAGATATGGAATTAGATAAATGGAAAATTAAAGAAGATGCTCCAGAATGAGCAAAGAAAGCATTTGAGGGATATATGAAAGAAGAAAATATAGGATATAAACTTATATGTCCATGTTGCCAAGCGGAAGAAGTAGAATGGTTTGATATTTGTGATAATTGTAGCTATCAAAATAGTGGTCCAAAAGAAAATGAAGATGGACCAACAGGACCTAATAAAATGACATTAAGAGAAGCATATAAGAAAGGAATACCTATAATTTAGGATAAGAGGATAGTTGAAGAAGGAGCAAACCCCGCTCCTACCTCAACTATCTTTATTTATATGTTGGGGTCAAAAACTTTGGGGTCGAGTCTGACCTCACAGATTATAGCTGAGAAGCGCTATAAACTGTGATGCCAGACTAAAACACTGAAATACGTGTAAAATCGGCTAGTAGTTATAAAACTAGATACATTATTTATTTAATAAGATAAATAAACATAATAGTGCAAATAAGGTAATAGCAATACTTATAAGTAAATTAATAGTTACAAAAGATTCTCTTTTATTTAAACCGAAGTTTACTTTTTCCAATATATCAGCTCCTTTAATATTTTGATTATTAATTACTGATAAAAAAGTTAAACTTGAATTTGTAGGAGCTAATAATAGTTAAATCGATATTGTTATTGCTATACCTGATTTTAAGACTTTGGGAGTTTGGCTATCGCCACCGCGCTTTCCACTTCAATATTTTGAGCAAAGAGCGCTCAAAATGATTTTCGTTCAATCGCTAACTCAAAACCCTCCTGCTATCGTGAATTTCCTATGCTTTGAGAGTGTATTTTTTTCTAGTAGCTTTAATGGTTAATCGAAAAGATTGGCCTTCGGCCCTGCCCCTCTGACTAATAACAAAAGCACTCACACTACTCGCTTCTAACATACTTCGCAAACATCATATTTCATATCAAGTCTGCTACGTATCTTATTCGCTCATTTGTGTTCGTAGCTTATTTGTTATTGCCATTCACTGCCCCGTCGCCCAATGCCCTGTGTGTTAGTTTTTGTTGGTGCATTGCTCCAAATAAAGGTTATAGAACCTCCACATTTTTGATAAGTTGCTGCATTGGTCCTTTTAAGTTTATTTATTATAGTTATTGCATGAGTGTAGTTAGTTGGTGTCGGTATGGAAGTTGATTTGTTAGTACTCCGCATTGGATAAAACCGCTGCTCTGCTATCCAATGCTGGTGCATATATGGCTTTTAAGAAAGAATTGTTACTGGCTTCTAGTGTATAAACATTATCTAAATAATTTTTAAGTGTATGGATATCTGTATTTTTAAAATCAATTCCACAAGAGCATTCAAGGTGTTCTATTAAATATCTATTTAAATCTAAATCTTCTATAGCTTCACATAATTGATTTACTTTTATTGGGTCTGTATATTCTCCAATTTCAAAAGGGAGAGTATAATCGTGAATCGCAAAATCACTTTGTCCATTTTTACTTTGTCTTAAAATCGCATCATTTATATTTTCATTATCTGTAGGAAGTTCAATCCATTCTCCTTTTAAATATCCGCTGTTGTAGCTTTCTAAATCTGCTATATATATTTGCATTTTTTCACTCCTTAGATGTATTTAATACGTGTATTTCTATATTTATATTATGTACTTTCTGTGTGGAAAATATCTATTAAAGTATTGGAATTACAACATTTTAAGTGCTTAATTAAAAAGATTGAACATATAATTCCAACCATTTAATATATTAAAAATGTGTCCCGCAAAAGTGACAATGAATTATGAAAAATATTTGACTTTAATTCACGCAAATAGGACAATAAAAGTAGAAATTCGGATTATCAAATGTCACGTTTGAGGGAATATTATTAATGGAGGTATATGAATGGCTTATATTCATGAGTTTGGAATAGTTGACTGTATTGAAGAAAATAAAAATTATAGTTATGAACCAAAAAAATATAATTGTATTGGTGTAGATGGTGACCTTATTGATGAAATATATCATAAAGGTTTCGGAACTAAAATGAAAACACTTGAAACATTCGCTCATAATACAAATAGACCTTACAAAGACCTTGCATATTATGGGATAACTTTAATACCGCCAAGCTCTCTTAAACAATTTTTAAATATTGTTATTGATGAAAATGTTGAGTGTAAATCAAAAGAACTAGATGTATTGATAAATAAAATATCTGATGCGATTAAAGAAGATAAATGGTTAATTCATTATGGAATTTAATTTACATAAACTATATATTTAATGAGGTGATATGATGGCTAAAGGAAGTTTTGAAGGGCTATATACTTTTCTTGATGTGGCAGAAATATACGGAATAGATGCTTCATGTTTAAGAAAACAAGTAGCTCGTGAGAAGTTTGTTATTGATGAAGACATAAAAAAGATAGGCACAACTTGGATAATTACAGAGCAAGCTATGGTTAAAAATTTTGGAACCTTGAAATTTGAAGAATATAAGAAAAAACAAGCCAAGAAAGAAAAGGCTGAGAAAAGAAAAATTAATTCTCAAAAGGTTAAGGTTAAAGGCTCAAGATCTAGTAAAAAAGATAATAGTATTAATGGAAAAGAAGAAAAAGTAAATGATAGTTGGTCATCTGGTGAAATTAAAGGATTAGAGCTTAAAAGTTTTGCTTTTAATACAAATGATAGTAAATAAATAATAAAGCCTATACAGGCTATTTTCGTGTACTTAAATGCAATAAGTAATCTAAAAGTATCTTAAAATTATTTTTTCCTATTTTATTTTTTAAAGATTGTGCGTTTATGTCTTTTCTTTCCATAAAATCCCCTCCCAATCCTATAATTAAATTGTACATGGATTGTTGATAAATTGTTAATAAGTGGAAAGGGGATTTTATGAAGAAATTAGTTATTGATTTAGGGCATGGAGGAAGTGATCCAGGAGCAGTTGGACAAAATAAAATATATGAAGCAGATATAGTTTTAGCTATAGGAAAAGAATTAAATGAGTCATTGAAAAATTATGAGCTGGAAGTTAAATTTACAAGGTTAGAAAATAAATATTTATCATTGAGTGAAAGAGCCAAGATAGCAAATGATTTTAAAGCAGATTATTTTTTATCTATTCATATCAATTCAGCTAGTGACAAGAGTGTTAGAGGTGTTGAAACATGGCAATATAGCAATGGCAATACTAAGTTAAATAATTTTTCTAAGGGAGTTTGTGATGATATTTCAAAGATTTTTAATATTAGAAATAGGGGAGTTAAATTAAGTAAGGAGCTTTCAGTTTTAAAAAATACAAATATGCCAGCTAGTTTAATTGAAGTTGATTTTATTTCAAATATAGCTGCGGAGAAAGACTTAAAAGTTAATGCAAATATTAAGGCCGTAGCTTCTGCAATTAGAGATAATTTAATAGAGTTATTTGGATTAGGAAAAGTTAATAATGATACTTTGTATAAAGTTTGTATTGGAGCATATCGAGATAAAAACAACGCTGTAAATCAAGTTGAAATGGCTAAAAATAAAGGTTTTGAAGATGCTTATATAATTTAAAAAATTATAAAAAGTATTAAATATAGTTTAGAAAACTATATTTAATACTTTTTTGATGCTTACTTTTGACACCGCTATAAGTATTTATAATACTAGTGAATTTCGAAGGTATCAAAACTATAAAGTTATGACACTTTTGTTTTGTGCATAAAAGCATCAATAGAATTTCTTAAACAGTTAACAAGTTTATTATTTACTACTTTAATGAACTCTTTAGTAATAAAAAAATAGATTTGTTGTTATTAAAATTTATGTGCTAAAAAAGCTTTGCATGCAACATAATTCACTTTATATATTTTTTAACAAAGACTACATTTCAGCCCATAAATATTGATATAATATCTTCATTTAGGTATTATATATGTCAAAAGGTAAAATAATAGGGGGTAAATTTATGATTTGGGTTTTATTGGATGGAACTATTTTTTTGTGTGGAGTTAATTTTATATATTCTGCGTATAAACTAAAAAAGGATAAAGATTTAAAAAGATGTGGTAATAGATTTGTCAAACTAGAAAAAATCAAAGATACTGACGGATATATAAATTTTAATAGTAAATGGATGTATTTATCAGGTGTACTTGCTATAATATCATCTATATCAGGAATAATAGGCAAATCTGTTGTTCAGATAGAAGCTATATCAGATATATCAAATCTGTTATTTATTCTCGTGATACTTATTTATACATACAAATCTTTAAGTAAATTGTCTAAATTTTATTAAATAAAAATCATAAAAAAACTAGAGTATTATCTCTAGGCCTACCTGTGTTTTTTCCGAGATTTTTGATCAAACCACCTTGGTAGGAGGACGAGATACGTGTAAAAATCGGTCACTTAAATTTGAAAGCATTGATATAACTTAGTTATAGCGATTTTTTTATTTTTAAAGATTTAATGTTTTTTATAATTAAATCTTTAAATGTTTAATCATAACTTTTAAGTTATGACACCAATATTTTGCACACGAAAACGTCACTATAATTTCTTGAACAATTTATTATCAAATTAACTGGAGATATCGAATTTTAATTTATATATCTTAACTGTTCACGATAAGAAGTGTTTTTTGAACATAAAAAAGAGCAGTAATTTTAATCTTACTACTCCATTAGACCTCTATTTAAATTTCATCTTTCTATACAAAATATTTAAAATCAAACCACATACTAATCCCGAGATAATAGGGCCACTTAATTTATTAAATTTTAAAACATCAAAAATCATAAAAGATATTCCCATAGAAATTAATAGTCCTACAGCTATAAAAGTAAATTTATATTTCATTACTTTAAATCTTTCCCTTATTTAAGATATAACATATAACAACTATAACTAAGTACTTAATTTATATTTTTAGTGTTCAATATCTCAAGATTGTTCATTAGTATTATTATATAATGTATATCCACTAAGTAAAGTTCCTAATCCACCTAATAATGAAATAACTACGCCACAAGCCCTTATAGATTCTATATAAGATTTAATAATTAGTTGATACTCCGCTGTATCCATCCCTCCATTTTGTATTAATATATTTAATGCTATGCTTCGTCCTATTGATACTGACGAAAGTGTTAATATTAAGCCTATTATAAAAATAATAGCCATGACTACTAAATACCTCTTTGCAATTTCATACTTCATATAATCCCCCATTTTTTGTTCAGACTATTTATCAATTGTTAATTTAATTATATCAGAATTTAAGGTTTAGTCCTGTACACTAAAACAGCTGTTTTTTGAACACTTAAAAAGAGAGTACTAACTTAATATGTGTACTCTCAGAATCAGTTAAAATATGAGTTTTTTCATAGTATCATTCCATAATATATCACTTATACACCATTTATTATCTATTTTAGTTGCAGTAACAGTAATCTCGGTTGAATTCTCTGGACCTGCGGAGGTAGCCCAATTAAAATTTATAATAAATTTGTACTTTAAGGAGTTTATTTTTTCTATATTCACAATATCAAAACTTGATACCCAAGGACTTGAATACCCGGTTACCCAAGAAGTACGTTGAGATTTAGACAGTTCTTCTTTAAATTCATTTTTCATTGCATCACATAAAACATAATATTGTAGATAACCATTTCTTGTTTGTATACCTTTTGCCCATATATTTATAGCATCATTTGGTGTCGTAGCTCCTAACTCATCTAAGGCCTCTTTAAGCAGTGAAATTGTACCTTCAAGTGATTTAATTTGATGTTTAAGTTGAATATTTTCATCTTTTAAATCATTATTTGAGATGGATTCGGCATTACAAATCAGATTACTATTGAACTGTTGGATATTACTAAACATTAATAACATTGTAGTTATTATTAATATTGAAAATGAGTAAATAAATGTCTTTTTAAACATGTTACATCTTCTCCAATTGATTTAACTTTATATATATTTATTCCAAATAACTCTACTTATATACATGTGTATCTATTTACTAAGTGTCCACTAAAACAGATGCTTTTTTAAACACAAATAAACGACTTATATTTAAGTCGTTTATTTATACAACATATGATATTATCGCGCCAAATTCTTGAAAATTAATATAATATTACTTATAAATAGTATTACTTGTACAAGTATGTTAGTTATGTAATATGAGTATTCCTTTTTTTCATTAGCAATCCATAACACTAATGCTCCTACTATCGGACATAATGATAAAGCTACTCCTTTCGTCATAACTTCATTTGTATCAATTTTAACTAACATATCTGTTGGCATAATATTAAACATACAAATATTTCTTATTATAGTTAATACAATAAGAACTAGACTAATTTTTTTGAAATCTTTTCCTACTATAATATTAATATAAATCCCATTTCTATTTGCAAAACATTAATTATATTGTATCAAATTAAGTAATATTCTCAAAAAATACATTTTAAGCAGAGTATAGTTCTAATAATATTGTTCACTATAAAAGCTATTATGAACAAGCATTGGATAGCGGAGCAGCGGTTTTATCCAATGCGGAGTACCAAGAAATAATTTTTATTGCTGACACCAAGTAACTAAACTTATGTAGTAATTACAAAGCGATAAACTTTAAAAAACTAATAAAGTATATTATCAAAAACGTGGAGGCTATACAAAATAATAATGGTAGGATGTGCTAAAAAACTAAGCACATAGGGCATTGGGCGACAGGGCAGTGAATGGCTAGGGTAAAGAAGCTACGAACACAGATGAGCGGATAAGATACGTAGCAGGCATGATATGTATATGATGTTTACGAAGTATGTTAGTAGCGAATAGTGTGAGTGCTTTTACCCTTAGTCAGAGGGGCAGGACCGAAGGTCATGTTTTAGATAACTAATAAAACTAACTAGAAAAAAACGTACTTTAAATCTACATGAGAAGTTTGATTTAGGAGGGTTTTGAGTTAGAGATTGTAGTGGAAATACTTTTGAGCGTTCTTTGCTCAAAAGATTGCAACGGAAAGCTCGGTGGCAATAGCCAAACTCCATAAGTATCAAAATCAAGTATAGCAATAACAATAGATACAGCATTATAAAAGTAGAATTATTATAACTAAAAATAAATCAAATCAAGATTATTATTAGTAGTGAAATTAATTTTAAATATAAACTTATTAAAAAAGTAGTGGCTTTGTAGTGGTGCAGATATATTATGATTAACTGATGCAGTATGTTTTTTAGGCTGGCATCACAGTTTGTAGCGTTTTTCAGCTACAATCTGTGATGTCAGACTAGACACCAGAGTTTTGACCCAAATATATAAATAAAAATAGTTGAGGTAGGAGTGTTTTTGCTCCTACTTCAACTATTAGCCTATTATCTTTAATTAAAGTAAGCCCCTGAGATTATCTCAAGGGCTATCATTTTAGTTCATATTTTCAAGTCTTAACTTTTTCACAATTTCTATATCTAAATTAAGTTTAGATGATATAGTTTCATCATCAAGTACATCTAATAGATTTTTAGCATTTTCTATTGTAGCCTTATCAAAACCTCTTTTCTCAACCTCTGGATCATATAATGTTTTAGTCATTGTATTCACCTCTTCTTCTAATTTATCATCTTTAAAATAATTTCTATTTAAATATTCAATTAAATTTTGTATTGCTAATAACATTTTATGAAAATCTTCACCTAAAATTTCATTTTCTAAAAATAAATCTTTTGATTCCTTTGCTAATTTTTCAGCTAAATTTTTAGAAATATGAGATAAATCCTTTATTCTCTGTACATCATTTTTTCTTTGAGCGATTTCTAACTCTTTTCTAAGACTAAATAATTGGAGAGGAATTAGTGGATACATTTTTCTTTTTATAAGATCTTCGTCTGTAAATTCCCAGTATTTAAGTACTTCTACAGAATAGAGTATCTCTTGATTATCAGGAAAGACTATATTTAATTTTAATAAATCATCTATATTCTTATTTTGCTCAAAAAATATAACTTTTTGTTTAGGAAAATATAAAGTTTTCATTTGAGTATCTTTATTTATAGTAGAACTTTCTTTTCCTTTTTTAAAGCCGTACTCAAACATTCTAACTACCATTGTATTATCATTTTTAGTTTGAAATTCTAGATGGTAACTAGCCTTTTTATTATCATTTTTTATTATATCAAAGAACATATCTCCACGAATAACACTTAGAGTATCTTCTATAAATTCATTATTACTAACTGTTAAATTAACTTCATCTTCATTAAAATCCTCATTAAATACGCCATTTAAAAGTTTTATAAGAACTTTATTTGATGTTGAAAATAAATACTTTAAGACCTCATCTAATTTAACTTTTTCTTTTGAATTATTCAAGATAACACCTACTTTCATTATATATAATTATAACCTAAATAATAGTTATTTAAAAGGATTATGAGTAGAGGTAATTAGATACATTAATTAAACTACAAGTAAAATTTTAATAGTGGTTATTTTAAGTATATGGAGTTGATGACAGTTGTCATACATGTGTATTTTGGGGATTATAAAGATGTTAGATATATTTCGAAATTAGAAAATTGTTTAGCTTCTTTATGATATAATTTATTGATGACACTTGTCATCAATGTGTATAAGGGGTGATTATTATAGAAAAAGTTAATTATATATTACAACTTCAAAGTGAAGGAAAAACAAGACATGAAATAAAAGATATTCTAGGATATAAGCATTTAGATAGTATGACAAAATATATGAGAAATAAAGGTTACAAAGTTGAAAATGATATATATATTCAAAGAGATGACAGTTGTCATCAAGGTTTAAATGTTGAAATAAAGCCAATTACAGTTACTGATGACAATAGTATGACAATGAGTAATCCTAATAATATAAAACAGGATATGATAGAAATTATAGAGCATAAAGATGTAATTTTAGATATGATAAAATGGTTTAAAAATCGTGATGACAATAGTATGACAGAAGTCATCGAGGTTATAAATGAAGGAATTAAGATTGATTTGCCCGAGAGTGAAACTACTAGAACTACTATAAGAATAAATAAAATTATTTGGGATGATTTTGATGTATTCTGTGGTGAAAACAAAGAGTTTAATAAACAAGACCTTATGGCTCAGGCATTAAAAGATTTTATGAAAAATAATAAGTAGTATATCAATATTTAAAAATTTAAATAACTATATGCATATTTATTATGAAAATGTATATTAAATTATAAAAAGGACAATATATGTCCTTTTTATTTGGTAAAATTATCTAAAGGGGAATGTGAAATATGGATATCCTAAAGAACCAAAGAATACTATATATATTTGAAAACTTAATAAATAATAAATTAATTAAAACAAATGACTTAATTGAAAAATTTAATATTAGTGAAAAGACTATACATAGAGATATAGCCAGTATTAAAGAATACTTAGCGTATACAAATAACACTGTAAAATATTCAAATAAAGATAAAGGATATAAATTAGAAAAAAAATATGGTAAAACGCTAGAGGATGCTCAGGTATTTTCATTGCTAAAAGTACTTCTTGATAGTAGAGCTTTTAACTCACAAGAAATGGAATGTTTAGTAAATGGGATATTAGAACAATCAAATTTAGATGAAAAGAAAAAAATCAAAGATTTAATAGCAAATGAATATTATAATTTTAAACCACTTATTCATAAAAAAAATCTTATAAATAAGATATGGGAGATAAGCGATTTTATAAAAAATAAAAATATAATAAAGATTAACTACATAAGACCAAATAATAATAGTGTAGAGAGAGTAATAAGTCCTGTAGGAATACTATTCTCAGAGTATTATTTTTATCTAATAGCTTATTTTGAGAATAGAAAATTTGAAAGTCCAACTATTTTTAGAATTGATAGAATACAAGATTATAAAGTTACTGACAGAAAGTACGATATTAATTATAGTAATAGATTTAATGAATATGAGTTTAGAGAGAGGGTTCAATTCATGTATAGTGGTGAACTCATTAAAGCTCAATTTGAATTTTATGGACAAGATATAGATTCTATATTAGATAGATTGCCTACAGCTATAATTGTAGATGCAGATGATAAAAAATATGTCATTGAAGCTGAGGTATATGGAACTGGAATTATAAAATGGATTTTAAGCCAGGGTAAACTTATTAGGGTAATAAAACCATCATCGCTTATAGAAAAAATAAAAGAAGAATTAGTTGTGATGAATGAATTTTATAATAATTAACAAAAGAGAGGGAGATATTAATGAGCTTTTTTAAAACAGCTAGAGATATGCTAGGAGGAGCAGCCACTATAATTGTGGGATTAACATTTGCACCTGTTTTTGGCGCAGTTGGTGTATTAACGGGAACAGGACTAATGGTAGGGGCAGGAGTAGGTGCAATTTTAGGATATGCATTATCAGAAGAAGATGAAAATGAAAGAGAAAGACAAAAAAAGGATGTTGAGACAAGGTTAAAAGCAGAAAATAAAGCTAGAGAAGATAAATTATTAGAGATTATAAAAAAAATGAAAGCTAATTATGAAGAACTAAAATTAAAATACGAAACAATTATAAGTAAATTAAAAGAAGATGATAAAGTTATGAGCTCTTTATTTGCAATAGGGGTTTCAGCCATAAATAGAAATAAAGATTTTGATAGCAGCGATATGGAATTCTTAAAAACAATATTATATGGTACATCAAGTGATTTAATTAAAGATGAAATCCAAGATATATTCAATAAACTTGCTGAAAACCCAGTTGAATGGATGGAGGCACTTAGAATAGCAAAATATGAATTAAATAATGAAGAAAAAGAAGTATTAAATAACTTATTAATGTTGATAGCTTCTAAATATGAAAATATGTATGATTGTATACTTGATTTAGAATCAGTTATATAAGCTTGGGGGAAAAATATGAGTAAAGACTTAGAATTATTATTGAGCATTAATGATATTAAGAATAAAAACAAAGAACCGCGATTAAGAGTTATAAAAGAAGATTATAAGCCTTTAGAAGTTTATAAAGTGGAGGAAGCGTTAGCTAGTAATAATTATATAACTTCATTGATAGATGATAAGTATAAGTTAGAAGAATACTTTAATTTAGATATATTAGATTTAAATGAAGTTAATAAAGTATCAAAGGATGATATAGAAAAAATACTAAAGGAGTTATCAGATAGTATAGATGAAAACTCTTTTGAAGAATTAATAAATACATGTAAAGATTCAGTTATAGAATCTATTATAGGACCATTTGGATTATCTAAATTTATGATAAAAGATAAGAATGGTGGAAATGTAACCACATTACATAATTTTAAAGAACAAGCCACGTTAATAAAAAATGGAAAAAACGGTGATGTAATTGTCGCAAATGACAATGATTTAGATAAAGCTAAAAATTTTGTTAACAGCAATGAAGACTTTAATAGAAAAGAATACGAAGGTAAAGATTTTAAAGCAAAGCGTAAAAAAAGATTACAATGTGAAGGTCCGTTAATAGATGAATATACAGGCAAAGAAATTTCTAAGGATGGTAGGTCACATTTAGATCATAGAGTATCAGCAAAAGAAATTAATGAAAATCCAACAAATCATTTATTTATGGATGAAACTCAAAGAAGAAACATGGCAATAGATGATAAAAATCTATCTATGACATCGGGTGCTCTAAATCAATCTAAAGGAAAACAAAGTATGGAAGAATTTTTAGATAATACTGATAAAAGTGGTCCCACCAAAGGTATGACCAAAGAAGAAAAATATGGAATTGATAGAGAAAAAGCACTAGGAAAAGATGAAGAAGCTAGAAAGCACATAAAAAATACACAAGAAAAAGCTAAAATAAAAAAACAAGACAAGGAGCGTTTCGATACTAGCATAGACCAAGGATTAAAACAAGGCAAGCAACAAGCAATAGGAATAGTGCTACACGCATTTGTAGATGCATCATTTATAGAAATAAGTGATTTTGTAAAGATTAGACTAAATAATAAAAAAAATATAGATAAATCTTTCTTTGAAGAATTGAAAATTAGATTAACTAATATAAAAAATAAAGTATTAAATAGTTTTAATTATGTAGTTGAAATGTTTGCTACTGGATTTATAAGTGGAATGTTATCTAATGTGATAACATTCATAGTAAATTCTTTTAAAACAACATATAAACATATGGTTAGAATAATTAGAGAAGGAATAATGTCTTTGGCAAAAGCTTTAAAGATGATAGTTACTCCTTCAGAAAGTATGTCAAAAGCTGAAAGATTACATGAAGCATCTAAAATAATTGCATCTGCTATTATTGTGTGTGGTGGAATTGTGATAGAGGAACAACTAGAAAAGTATTTATCAATATTACCCTTATCAGATAAGGTCTTAGCTGTTTGTATGGGATTAATAACAGGATTACTAACTATATTTGTTGTTTGTGCAATTGATAAGATAGATATTTTTAAGGTTAATAAAAATAAAAAACTAGATTTAATAATTGAAAAGTTAGATGATGATAGAGAAGAAAGAGATTTATACTTCGATGGTATAATTGAAAAGTATGAATTGGTATAGAAAATAAAAGTCAGTGCAATCTGACTTTTTTTTTTGTATTCGACAAACTTTGATAAATAAATTAAAATAGTTTATATAAAAATTAAAAAAATGAATTATAAATTAAAGTTTAAAGTATTGGAATTATTTAGATTTATAGATGGACATACAATAAAAAAGTCAAGTTTGAGCCGACTAACTTTACGAATTAAAGTTAAAATATCATTATTAATTTAATGAAAATATAAAAATTGACACTTGGAGGACAGTATGAAAAAAAGAGCGGTAGGCTATTGTAGAATATCTACATTAATGCAAGTAGATAATACTTCATTAAAGGACCAAGAAGATAAAATTAAAATGTATTGCAAGCTTCACGATATCGTGATAGATAAAATGTTTATAGATAAAGCAGTATCAGGTAAATCTACAGATAGACCACAGTATGATAAGATGATTACTTATGTTAAAGAAAATGATATAGATATGATTGTAGTCTATAAAAATGATAGAATACACAGAAGTTTATATAATTTATTAGCTATGATATATGAACTACAAGAGTATGAAGTAGCTTTAGTAAGCGTTACAGAATTGTTCGACACCTCAAATCCACAAGGAATGTTGTTTTTACAGATGCTTGGAAGTTTTGCAGAATTTGAACGAGCAATAATTAATGAAAGAACTCGTAATGGTAGAATAGCAAGATTAAATGAGAATAAGTTTGTTGGTGGTAAGCCAGCACTAGGTTATAAAGTTGATAAAAATGGAATGTTTATCGTGAACCAAGAAGAATCACAAATAGTAAGAGATATATTTAAATTAAGGTCTAAGGGACTTTCATTAGCTAAGATAGGCAATAAGTATGGATTTTCTAAGCAAAAAGTAGATTACATTTTGAGAAATAAAAATTATATTGGAGTATTTCAGTATCATGGTAAAAAAGAAAAGAATGATATCACTTTAGATATAGAGCCTATAATATCAAAGTATTTATGGAATAAGGTTAATAAATCTAAATAAAAGAATATAGATCATAAAATTAAAAATAAGTAAGTATTTCCAATATTTCCGGAATTTTGCATCGAAGTTACCTCAATCTAAGTAATACCAAAGAATGTATTACTTAGATTGAGGTAACTTTGGTATTACATTTTATTTATCTTTAAGTACACAATCGTATCTTTTGAATTTGTATGTCCATCAAAATTAAAATCACTTGGTTTAGGTGTATCTTCTCCCAAAGGTATTCCATATGCCGTACCATTTTTTCCATTGCTAAATGATGCAATTGATATTTCTTTATTTAATTGCATTTTAGGATATTCATCACCGTTATTGTGTAACATTGACCATGTACATCCATCGTCTAAACTGATATTACTAGATCTTGAAGAAAAAGAGTCATTTTTACCAATTTGACTTATACCTAATCTTAAGTCATCATCATTTACATTCATACCTATATATAAATTATCTTTATTATCTTTTAGTTCTACTTGTTTTGTTAGTACATCATTTGATTCTTTTAATTTTCCATCCTTATATTCTGCCATAAGGATTGTAACCTTATAGTTACCTTTTTCTAAATTGTTAATTTTATATATTCCCGTAGAGTTACCTTCAATATTATCTTTCATTTCATCAATTTCATCAAATTTTTCTTTAACTATAGTGATATCTTTTTTACTATTTGTATTACTACATCCAACTATGCCTAATGATAAAACGACACATAATATTATAAATAATTTTTTCAATATTTTTCCCCCTCATATTTTTATACTATTTCATTTATGATAACTATGGATAGGTACGATGTGGATACTATTAAAGATTGCTCAGCATTAATATCTTATATATGTAATCTATTATACTATACATTTGTTAAAATATAAATTTAAAACAGTTCTAACAATACTTAAAAAAGAGATATGTAAACAGAATAATACACACCTCTTATAATCAAATTAATATTAAACTTTCTATTTAAATTGGCTATTTAGATATATGGCTTAATTTAAAAGTAAGCTTGTGAAATATGTACATTTTCTAGAGTTTAAGATTATATATTACATACCTCTTTTTACTTTAAGCCTAAACATTACTAATGATGCTATATATACTACAATAGATATTAATCCAACACATATAGCAGACCCATGAACAATATTAGCTCTTATCATTGGTCTATAATCTATATCAACGTCAAAACCTGCTCTATCTCCTTTTGAAGTCTCACCTACAGTACTCCAGCCAAGGCGAGTAAGAGAGTTAGTTTGATTAATTTTATCAGTATAACTATATACAGATTGACCCATATTATTTGGTTTAGCGTTTAGAGAAATATTAAGATTTCTTACATCCTTAAACTCTTTAGTTTTTAACAATTGTTCTAATTCATTTTCATATGTTTTTGAGTTGTATATGTCTTTTTCATATACAATATTTTTTATTGTAGCAGTTAGCATATTACTTATATATAGAATGTTACTATTTAATCTTTCAGCATATAACATAGTTGATAAAACCACTATTAATGATATTATAGAGATATTTCTAAATATATTTATCATTTTTTTATTCAGTTTATTATAGATACTTTTAGTTTCTTTAAGTGTTTTGTGTAATTCTTTTAACATCTCAGTTCCACCATCAAATTGTTTTATAGCTTCACGTTGAGAGTCCTCTTCACTATATCCCTGAGAAATAAATTCATTGGTTGAGGTTATTAAGTGTTCTCTTAACTCTTCTTTTAATTCTTTTATTTCTTTACTTTTATCATTTTTGTATAATGTCTTTAAGTATTCATCAATTATTTTCATATTTTATCGTCTCCCCTTTAAAAATTGATTCATAATATTTTGGACAAAATCCCACTCTTGTATCTTTATATCTAGAGATTTTTTACCTTCATCAGTTATATTGTAATATTTTCTTCTACTCCCTGCTCCTTGTTCATTCCCCCAGTAAGATTTTATCAATCCTTTAGATTCAAGACGTTTCAATGATACATACATTGTACCGTCTTTTAACTCAAAGGTTGTTTTTTCTCTGACTATTTTGGCTATTTCATAACCGTATGAGTCTTTTGTATCTAAAATTGCTAATATCAATGTGTCTATATGTCCTTTTAAAACTTCTTTGTTTAGTTCCATGATTTCACCTCCTTATACTCTATACATCACTATACGATGTAATTATATATTTATAGTAAACTATAGTACCTCGTAATGCAAGTGTTAACTTTAATTATTGATAAAAGTGTTTCTTTAACATATATCTCTTAAAGGTAAAGGAATCTGTCTTTATTTTTTTAAGAATAGAATAGTTTAGTACAGAAAAATTCCCTTCGGTCATATCGCCAACGACTGCGTCCGTTGCTAAAAATGACCTTTACTAGTCTTTACTGTATTTATAAAAAGCCTTAAAAGTGTCACATTGATAACCTTAAAGTGCCATGTTTTAAAAATTGACACTTTAATATGGCCTATGGTATATTTTCAATTAAGAAGAATTGTATTATTATGTAAATTAGACAGAGATTGGTAGGAGAGGCATATATGAAGAAGATATCGAAAATAATATTTGGAGTTATTTATTCTATAGGTACTTGTATTACATTACTTCTAAGTATTATATATTTATCACGCTCAGATATTATTATTAATCCAGATGCAATGCTTCCTTCTCAACTATATGAAGAAGCGTTTATGTTACTTGCATTTGGAGCTATTCCAATGGTAATTGCATGTTATGTAGTGTATAAGGTTTATGAAATTAAAAATAG
Source organism: Romboutsia sp. (assembly GCF_056995035.1). Lineage (NCBI taxonomy): Bacteria > Bacillati > Bacillota > Clostridia > Peptostreptococcales > Peptostreptococcaceae > Romboutsia > Romboutsia sp. Next base: position 18,426 of record NZ_JBXKIW010000042.1, read on the forward strand.
TTACCATCCTAAAAGAAATAGGATAATTATATTTGTTCCTGGAATAATTTGTGTGAGTTGTGCGACTTTTATGTTTGGTTTATTATTGGTTGGAATGATTAACTCATTTATATTACATTAGAAAAGTCAAAAATAAGTTCGTTAAATTCCAATTTGCAGAGCGGATTAAATGAACAATATTAATATATTTAAAATATAAAGGGAGCAAATCAATATGCTCCTATTTTTATGTTCAAAAAACATATATTTTCATAAACATATTTAATTTAACCAATAAAATATATAAACGTATTGATAATATAATTAAAATTGTACATGAAATAAAAGTGACATTTTTATGAACAGTTTTTTTAGTTTTTAGAGTGACCTATTTAGGTCATATTTTTAATTACAAAGAAATTATATTAATTAAAAATATGTGGAAAACTTGTGTATTAAAGCAATATCAATATATTCAAGAAAATAAAAAGTGACAAAAAGGTTGTAAGTATAGATTGTATAATGAGTGAATGCTACAATAAAAATAAGTTCACAATTGTTATATAATACGAAACAAAAAATGGGAGGATAATATGAAAGATGAAATTGCAAAGAAGTCTTTAGTGGTTATGGCTATTATTTTTATAATAGGTTTAATATTAATATTTTCGTCAGTATCAATAGGACGAAGTATTGCATTAAATATATTAATACAAGGTGGAGGAATGGATACAGCAGAGTATCAATTAATTATTAAATCTTATATAGAGTCTTTTAGTGCTTGTGGCATAGTTATCTCATTATTAGGTGGATTAGGAACTTTGCTTAGTGGATATACATTATATAATAAAACTGATGAACAATCTTAATATAGTACGAACTAAAGGGGTAGGAGCAGATGCTCCTATTTTTTTATGATAATATAGACTAATATCTAATTAGAATATTTTCAAAATTATAAATAGAATTATAACATGATTTTAATAATAAATTATGATATAATTTAAGATATAAATTATAATATAAAGGATGTGATTACATTGAAAATAGTAAGTTTTTTCAATGTTAAGGGTGGAGTAGGTAAAACTACGCTTACAATATTAACTGCAATAAAATTAAGTAAAAAAGGTAAAAAAATATTAATAATAGATGCAGATACTCAAGCTAATTTAACTCAATTTATGTACAAGATAGTACATAATAATAAGACTATGTTTGAAGCACTTACAGATAATTCTAGCGCAGAAGAAGTTATAATTAACTCTCCTATGGAAGAATATCCAAACATGGATCTAATACCAAGTGATTTAAGTTTATCAGTATTATCAGAGTTTTTAACAACTAAAACCAATCGTGAAAAAGCTGTATGGAGATGGTTTAAGGGTAATATAAATGCTCTTAAAAGTTATGATTATATATTTATAGATCTATCACCTTCATATGATCTTATTGCTAGAAACTTTATGTTAATATCAGACTCAATTATAACTCCACTTGAATATCAAGATATAGCAAGTATAAGAGGATGTGAGTTATTCTATCAAAAGTTTAATCAGGACCTAGAAGAAATGGAAATGGTTAATGAAGCAAAAAGAGCTGTTGTTATAAACTCACATACAACTAGAAAATTATCTTCTGGAGACATATTTAATGATTACTTAGATACTTTTAAAGATATTAAAAGTGACTTATTAGAAACTAAAATTAGTGATACTACAATAGTTAAAAATGCTATTTTAAATAAAATGGATATAGATGATTATTTAAAAAAGACAAAAAAGGCTCATAAAATTAGAGATGAGTTTAATGGATTTATAAATGAATTAGTTGAAAAGGAAGTGTTATAAATGGGATTAGAAAAATTTATAGATGATTGTGATGAAGTAAAAATAACTAAAAAAAGTTATAAAGATAAAGTTGATAATGAATTAAAAACTAAGTTTGAAAAAGATATTTTAGTTTCAGGTGGTATAAATTTATTAGATATGGAAGAAGAAAAATCTATAAAGAAAACTGCTATATCTGTTTATTTCAAAGAAGAAGATTTAAATCTTTTAAAGGCAATTTCACAGGCGAAAAATACTACAGTTAATAAAACTATTATGAATATTTTAGAGACTACTATTAATACTACAAAAGAGAATTTACCTAAAGATTTTGATATAGATAAGAAAGTTAAAGAATACGATAAAAGGAATAAAAACAAGGGAAATAGAAGAAAGTAAGTATGCATAAATTATATGATGAATTAAAATATAATTTATACAATAAATTTTAAAAAAATTATAAAAAGATTTATATTTTAATTTAAATAATAAGTTATATTTTAATTAGTTTAAAATTTATTATTTAATATGTACATTTTCACGATATAGGGAAATCTTAAATTCGCATTATTTCAAATTAGAATGAATTTAGATTTTATTATATAGCGCTTGCAGCAGAGTTTCATTTTAGATATGTATATATACATCCATTTATTGATGGTAATGGAAGAAGTGCAAGATTACTTATGAATTTGATTTTAATGAGAAATGGATATCCTATAACGGTTATCAAAACAGATGATAGAGAAGAATACATGAAAGCTTTAGAAAAATCATCTACACAAGGGAATATAGATGATTTTATTAATTTAGTAGCATCTGCAGTAGATAAAAGTATAGATACTTATTTATATATAATTGGATAATGAATTTAAAAATGATTTATATATTAATTCTTAAGATGATTCAAGTTATAAATCATCTTAAGAATTTTAAAATATCGAATGTATTTTTACGGAATATTACTTAATTTGATTTAATTAATACTAAGGTTATAATTTAATTAGGCTATGTTAGCTTACTTAGTGCTAATTAGAGCATAAAAATAACCACACATTAGTATTTTCAATATATTGAAACCTAAGATATGGTTATCTATCTAATTTACTATAAATTGTTCGTAATATAACAAAATTGTTTATACATAATTCAAAAACTTTAATTAATCTTTGTATATTTATGCCATCTATGAGGTAAAACATCAAACAAAAGTAACATTGGAACTACAATAAATATAAAATTTAACATATTGGGTTTTAAAATAGTGTTATGATATAGCATATTGAATATATTTAGAACTAAAAAAATATATATTCCCCTATATACATTTATTTTAGGTCTATATGTCGAGTTACATTCTGGACATTTCAAATATCCTCTCAAATTTAAAATACTTTTTAACCTATCATTAAACGTAAATTTATGATTACATTCAATACAATTTTTCAAACTTATCACCCCCTATTATAAATAATCTTTATAAAATATAACAATTGCAAATTTTGATTATATCATACACAATATTTAATTATTTTTCAATTGCAAAATAGTTTTATTAAATTGAAGTGTAATTCCTTGTTTTAAGTTAACTCAATGAATCTATTTCTAATAGTAGCTCTAGTTATATATGTATCTTTAGTAGCTACATTCACTAGCATGTCTTTGATTCGGTCAGTCTTCTTATTCTTCTTGCTTAATTGAAGAAATTTAAACCAAGCCAAATAATTCGAGATATACTTGCTAGACACTCCATTAAAAGGCATTAACCATCTCTTAACGCCACTGTGAAGGGAATTAACATGTTGGAGGTGATAAACACTGTCTATCATTGATTTGCCTCTAGGAACTTGTTTTAATTCCACATTTAGGTCTTTCTTTATACCTACATATGACTTATGGCTATCAACTACAAAAGTAACATCTTCTCCTAATTTTCCATCAAAGAATCCCCCTATTTTAATAAATTAAACTTTTTTATAAAAGAAAATAGCAATTGAAAGAACGATATTTAATGTAATACTTAGAGCATTATAAGCAACACCAATTATCCAGTGTACATTATTACAATATAAAAATGCTAACACAATAACGTTAAAAATACTTATAGATATGAATATAATAACTTTTAATAAAGTATTTAGCTTAGAAGCATAGTTTTTTATAAAAAAGTTTCTTTTTTTATAAAAACAATATGTAAATAATACAATCAAAACACAAAGTTCAACATATGCTAATAACCCTTCTTTGAAAAATAGATCGTACATAAAAAACCTTCTTTCTTGAAATGCATTTTTATTAATATATATTTCAATTAAACTTACACATTTTTATTGTATTATAACACTTTAATATATCTAATCTAAGAATAATTTTAGTTAATTTAGTAGTATATGCAGTAGATAAAAGTATAGATACTTATTTATATATAATTAGATAATGAATTTAAAAATGATTTATATATTAATTCTTAAGATAATTTAAGTTATGAATCATCTTAAGAAATTTTAAATTACAAGAAAATTATATTGATTTAAAATCTATGGAAAACCTATGAATTAAAATAATCTCAATATATTTAGAAAATGTAAAAGGGAGAAAAATTTAAAAATATCTATTTATGTAAAGAGTATCTTAAATGTTTTTTTCGGAATAGTATTTTAATTTACTTAGATTGTTACTAATGCTACTATAAAACCATAGTTTACAATTATTGTATATTGTATAAAAAACTTAAATAAGGAGATTTTGAAATGAATAAGAAAAAAGTAATTAACAGTTTATTTATTATGGGGTTTGTTTTTTACATATTGTTTGTTCTATGGAATATTCCATTTAAGTATGTATCTCCATTAGAAATATTTAGTAAAGATAGGTATTTTTCACGAACACTTAACTTAATTCCATTTAATGATATACTTAAAGGCAACTTTAATAAGTTAGATATATTCGGTAATATGATTTTATTTATGCCATTGGGAATTTATATAAATATAATAATTAAGGATATAAAAATATCTGAAAGTATATGTATAATGGCTATAATAAGTTTTATATTTGAGTGTAGCCAGTATATAATAGGGATAGGTGCTAGTGATATAACTGATATTATTACGAATACTATTGGTGGAATTATTGGTATCGGTATTTATATGGTAATTAAAAAGATTTTCATAGATAATACCAAAGTGAAAAATTTCATTACTATTTGTAGTACAGGTGTTATGATACCCGTTGGAATTATAGTAATAGGAATATTTATATATAATTAGATACTTTTAAAGAAAACTGCTATATCTGTTTATTTCAAAGAAGAAGATTTAAATCTTTTAAAGGCAATTTCACAGGCTAAAAATACTACAGTTAATAAAACTATTATGAATATTTTAGAGACTACTATTAATGCTACTAAAGAGAATTTACCTAAAGATTTTGATATAAATAAGAAAGTTAAAGAGTACGATAAAAGGAATAAAAATAAGGGAAATAGAAGAAAGTAAGTATATATAAATTATATGATGAATTAAAATATAATTTATGCAATGAATTTTTAAAAGATTTATATTTTGATTTAAATAATAAATTATATTTTGATTAGTTTAAAATTTATTATTTAATATGTACATTTTCACGATATAGGGAAATCTTAAATTCGCATTATTTCAAATTAGAATTTAGCGCAAATAAATATATCATCTATTTACAGAAAACAAAAAATAATATGTTTTTAATTTTTTTGTACGATATTGGAGAATTTAATTCGTTATGCCAAGCCTGCATCAGGAGGAACTTTAATTGTATATTCAGGTTTAGTATAACAATAAAATAAAGAATGGATATAAAGATGGAATATATAGCACAAAATATAATAATTGTATTTAATACCATACTATCTATAATTATATTGATATATGTATTTAATAATGAAAATAAAAGTAAAAAGAAGACTAATTGCATAATTGGTCTTTTTTATATACTAAGGGATTATAATAGTTAAAAATCTGTGTATAACCTATGGATCAAAGTAATATAAATATATTGAGAAAATAGAAAAGTGACAAAAGCTTATAAAAATAGTACATATATCAAACAAATGAAAAATAATATTATAATAAAATTAAAGTTCACAATTGTTATATATTGCGAACTTATAAGTAAGGTGGGGCTATTATTGAAATACATTAAAGCTATATTACACATATTAGTAGTTATTGTTGGTATATTATTATTTAATGATATAGTAACATTTGTAATGTTCATTATTATTTTAGCTCTATTAATGGCAACACTAAATGCCATAGAATGTTGGGAATTGTATAAAAATAATAAGAAGAAAAAATCAATTATAAGTGCATTCATGACATTAGCCTGGGGAATATTAGTTTTTTTAGGAATATTTATAGAGTAAATATATATGATTACTTCAAAATTTTATTATATTGCGAATAATGAGGTAGGAGCATATGCTCTTATTAATCAACTATTACTTTTCCATCTTTATCTAATAATGGTGACATTCCACTTAATCCTAATCCACTTGTAATAATATAGTTAACCCCTGTTTTAGTATCTACTACAATCTTTATTATACTACCACTTACATGTTCTTTTAACTTAACTTTAAATCTTTTTTTCATTACAAACAATCCTTTCAGAATTTATTTTACTTATACTATACCATTTTCCAAATATAAACAATACCTTCACTAATTTTATTTATATTTTAATAATAACTTACTTTTCGTATTAGAATACAATGTATTTTTCTTCATATATATTAATTAATCCTAAAATTTCACTTTAGAGAATAATTAATATATAAAGTAAATAAAAAGCCCTTAAAATTCAAACAAATTAATCATAAGGGCTTTTTACTATATGCCTTAAATGTATTTTTTAGGATGAGTACTTTATTTACTGTAATTATTATTGATATAATATAGATAAAATTAAGGGGGAATGTATATGAAATTTAGTAAGCTTAAAGTAATAGTTCCATTAATACTGCTTGTATTATCTTTTGGATTGATTGGATACGAAAAAACTATAAAATCCAAAAAAAATTCCAATGAATCAAAAGTAAATATAAATGAACTACTTAAATATAAGGATTCTAAGGTTGGAAATAACTCGGCTGTAGGGAATATAATATCAAATTTACCTGCTAATATATATAGTGAAGGATTTGAACTACAAACAACTTCTAAACCATATGAAATAAGTATAAATTATGAAGATTTTGAAGAGACATATATTAAATTTGAAGATGGTTCATCAGTATCAACGCCTTTTCCTGATACAATTAAAAAAAATGCTATGATTATACTTTCATTTGTTGAAAATGTAGATATAGTAAATTTCGACTTGAACGATGGCGTAATGATTACATACAGAAGAGATGAATTGGTAGATGCTCATAAAGAAGAATATGGAGTAAACTTAGAGAAAATAATACAGAATAAATCATCTTTAGAGAGCTTTATAAAAGATGATTTTAATTAATAATAAATCCCCATATTTATAATTATATATTTAAATAGTCTATTTGTAGGCTATTTGTGTGTTCAATAAAGTATTTCTTTTCGTATACAGATTTAATTAAGTTAATGAGATATCTAAACGTATTAATAATACAATTAAAACTGTACATGAAATTAAAACAACCTTTTCATGTACAGTTTTTAAGTTTTTGAAGTGACCTATTTTAGGTAATTTTTTTATCTTTTTCTTTTTTTTAAATATATTACATATATTATAATACCTATGAACAATACAAGCTGTCCTAAGAATTCCTGAAAATATTCTTCAATCATATAATTTCACCTATTTACCCATTCACTTATTTTATTGATATAAAGATCCAGCATGATATAATGTTAACTAATTTCCTGGATTTGATGTTAAATTATTTTATTTTAAAAACTGATTTAAATAAAGCTATGTTTACTATTAAAATAGCTATCATATAAATATTGACCGCTAAAGTACCAAAAGTCGAAACAATAAAGTGAATACCTGCCATAATACATACTAAAACAATCATTAAACAATTTTCTACTATTGCATCATTTTTTTTAAGTACATTAATTTGACGAGAAAATGGCATACTTTTATCGAGTATATTAAATGCAATTATAGTTATAAATATATTAACTAAAAATATAACTATTAGATGTTGTATTATACTTACTTTATAAAAATATACAAAAATTATACTTTGAATTAAGTAAAGAGGTATTATTATATTAACTAAGCAAGCTTTAATAGCTGCCTTATGTACAGCCATTTTATTTTTTATATGTATTGTTGTATATATATATGATGCTTTGTAATTTTTAGAATATTTTAATGCTATTATTATTGTAGGAATTGACATTACATAAAAATATAAAAATAGATACATATATGAACTTATATCTTCTGTATTTCTATTAAAAATCATATAAATAGGAAGTATACAATAAGATCCAATAGTTGGATATATTGTAGATTTAAAATCTCTATCATTTCTTATTATATTAGAAACAAAATTAAAAAATATTCTTTCTTCTTTATCTTTACATATAATCTTACTCAATTTCATTGTTAAATTATGCTTTTTTACATTTTTATTGGAACCCTCATTATTAAGTTTTTGAAGTTTTTTTTCAAATACTGGTGCAAGCCTTATATATATTAAAACCGATATTACAGGTGCCACTAAAGCTAGAAAAGAAAGTATCAATAATGTTTCATTTTTATTTCCTGTTGCTATTATTTCAAGTGGAGCTGCAAACCAAAAAGGTGGTAAAAAGTAACTTATTACACCTAGATCAATATTTTTAAATAGATTTACACTTTCAGTTATATTAATAATAACAAAATAAGCCATACTAAATAACATTGTAACCCCTATTTGTATAATACTGATTGCATCTTTAAGCTTTTCTCCATCAAATAATTTTAATATCAGTAGATAAACTAGTCCAGATACGATTATCATAAAAATATCTACAAGTAATATTTCTATTAAGAATACCAAAGAAAATATTAATCCATACTTTATTGATGCAATTAATGAAAATCCACTTAATGCTATACTTATACTTATCATATATATCATAATATGTGTTATTTTAGATGCATTCAATGTTTTTAGACTTATACCTTTAGTAGCTAATATTCCATTATCCTTTATATCTAATATTACAGATGAAAAATCTGACATAAATGTTGTAAGCATAAGAAACATAAACATTGAAAAATAGATAGCCATTGAGACAAAAATATTTTTACTATTTATTATCATCATCATCATAAAGAAACCAATAATTGCATATATTATTTGCATTATTTTATATTGATTTGAAGATTCATCCAATTGTTGATTATTTAATAAGTTAGATGTTTTCCTTGAATCTATAGTTAGCTTTGTCCTTAATATTAACCTCATATCATCATAGTCAACATCTAGTTTTTCATATAAAAACCTAAATTTATCAAGTATCTTTAGTGAAATAAAATCATTCATAATCTACACCTCTTTTATTACAGATATAAATTTTTCTGCAAGCTTTTTATGTTCACTAAATCCTGTAAGTTGATTAAATATTTGCTCTAGAGATTCTTCATGTACACTTTCTTTTAAATCATCAAAGTTACCATCTGCAACTATATTTCCATCGTTTAGTAGTACTATTCTATCACTTATTTTTTCTACAACTTCCATTATATGCGATGAGTAAAAAATCGTCTTACCTTCTTCTTTTAGACTTATCATAATTTCTTTTATTATCATTACACTATTTGCATCTAATCCACTTAGGGGTTCATCTAAAAATAGTATATCTGGATTATGTATTAAACTAGATATTATAACTACCTTTTGTTTCATTCCTTTTGAGAAAGATCCAATTCTTGAGTTATAAGAGTCTTTTATTCCTAAGATATCCATTAATTCATAAGCTTTTTTATCCGCGATATCATATTCTAATCCATAAAGTTGTCCTATAAATGTTAAATACTCTCTAGCAGTTAAACTTTCATAAGTTTCTGCCACTTCTGGTACATACCCTATCCTTCTTTTATATTTATCGTTTCCCTTGGATATATCTTCTCCAAATATTTTAACTACTCCTGTATAACCCTCAACTAGCCCTAATATTATTTTTACAGTTGTACTTTTTCCTGCTCCATTTGGACCGATATATCCTACTATACTTCCCTTGTCTACTTCTAGATCTATTCCTTTTAAAACTTCTTTGCCTTCAAAGCTCATCCTTAGATCTTTTATAAATATTACTTTATCCATAATTTCTCCCCTTAATAGTCCTAAAACTGTATGTAATTTTATGTAAATTATATCATATTGTTTATTTTACTTTAAAATTTTTATTATTGTCCTTTTTAAAAAGAGTATACATATATTTTAAGAAATTTACACATGATAATAAGTTTATCTAACTCATTATTATGGTGTTCAAAAAATTGCATTAATCTTTTTATGTATATAATTTAGGTGTCATAATTTAACATTAATAGTAGACTTCCTTCTTATTTAGTGATATATTTATAACATTCAAAGTTATAAATATATCACTAAATAAGGGGGATCTTTATATGTCTAGTAACCAATATACTATCAAATCACAACTTGCTCTTAATGTTTTAACAATGGTGTTTCTTTTACTAAGCGCCATATTTGACCTTTATTTTAACTCTACGTATTCATCTTATGCAACATTTGCTTGGCTTATAGCGTTAATTATTATTTTCACTTTCCACTTGAAATTTAAAGGGATTAATGATGAATTATCTGAAAACATATTAGCCAAAGTAAATAAAATCAGCATGGAGTTTATAATTATAGCTATAACTATAATCAGTATGCTTGCTACAACTCCTCGAACTTCATATATATTTACATCAATTAATATACTTGGATTGATATTGACATTAACTCTACTTATACTTACAATTTTAAGATTATGTTTGTTTATATACTATGACAGAAAGGGGATCTATAGATAAGTGCCTATCTTGAAAACAAATATTAAAGAATATAGAGAAAAAACTCTTATGAAGCAAAATGAATTAGCTAAATTGGTTGGTGTTAGGCGTGAGACTATAGTTCATCTAGAAAATGGTAAATATAATCCATCTCTGAAATTAGCTATGGATATAGCAAAAATTTTTAATACATCAATTGAAAATTTATTTGAATTTATTTATGAAGAATAACTATCCCTAAAATTTATGTTTAAAGTTTAGTAAATACACAGACTGCTTATAAAATGTAATGTTTTGTTGAACAACAAAAAAAAAGCAATAACATTAAAAATTATTGCTTTTTTGATTATTAATATAATAAGATTCAGAAGCAACAATTAATATAAAAATTAGTTTCTAAATTTTTTATAACTTCCTCAACTGATATAACATCTGCAAAACGTTTATTCCAAATCTTATAGTTATAAAACTCATAAAGTTTTTCACCAGATAGATAATCATTATCAAAAGTTGTATTTGTTTCTTCTGGCATAATGATTTTATAACCATAATCAAAAGCACTTTTACAAGTAGCATCAATACAATATTCTGTTTGAAGTCCAACTAGTATTATTGTATCTATATTCTTGCTATCTAAATATTCCTTTAAAGTAGTTTTATGAAAAGCACTATTATACTGCTTTTCAAAGATTAATTCATTAATATTTGGTGATATTTTATCATAAATCTGCCATCCGTATGTACCATTTTCAAGTTTTGTACCTTTTCCATCATCGTGACGTACATACAGAACTTCTTTTTTATTATTTCTCGCAGTTAAAATAAGTTTTTTAATGTTTTCAATTACTCTTTGTTCATTATGAGGGTGTGCATTAATCAATGCATTTTGAACATCTACTATCAACAAAACAATGTTACTCATATTCTTATTTCCTTTCATTAATTAGTCTTTATTTTACAATATATAACAATTATGAACTATAATCAGATTATAACCTTAGTAATAATGTAAGTAAATTAAATGCTATTCCTAAAAAATATATTTACAATATTGTTTATATAATTAAACCTTCCATGAGTTTTGTCACTTTTACATTTCTAAATATCTTGAAACTACTTTAATTCATAAGTTATTCATAGTTTTTTAATCATTATAATTTCCTTGTAATTAAGAAAAATGAGAAATGCAGCAAACTATAAAGTGATTGAATAATATATACTAATATAGCTGAATATGTTAAAATTTAATTAAATAAATCGAAAATTGAATAAAAAAAAGCTAGGAGTTCAATAAGTTTGGCGACTTACTCCTAGCTTTTGCTATAACACTCTTGATAAGAGAGAACTCTCATCAGAGATTTTTTATATTGTTATTATGTATTAATATTATCATAATAATTCTTATATATCAATAATTTTGATGCATAAAATAATATAAAATTTAATTTCCATATTTTAGATACTTGATTTGCATTAAGTAATAATTTTTGTGAAGTAATCTGAGAGAACTCCTTATCTTTAGTGTAATTTGAGCAACGTGTTTGCGAATTATTTCAACTAAAAATAGAGGGGTATTTTTTATGCAAATGACAGAGTTTTGTGACCATTTATATGATGACAGTACAGATGGTTACATACAAATATTAAAATTAAATGATAAAGATAATAATGGTGAAAGAACTATTAAAATATATAATACTAAAAATAATGGATTAAGAGAGATTGTAGAAGTACTTCATGATGAAAAGGATGTATTTTTAGCACCAAATACAATGTATTTACCTAAAAGAAGAGTAGAAAATATTAGGCAGTTCAGAGCTTTATTTCAAGATATGGATTGTAATAAATTAGGATTTGAAAAATCTGAAACTGTTTATATGATATGGGAACTTTATTATGCAGGTAAAATCCCAAAGCCTACTATGATTACAGATAGTGGACAAGGGATACATCTTTATTGGAGGATACAAAATGCTCCATATGGAGCTTTAAATACATGGCAAGAGTTACAAGATTATATATATTATCAATTAAAGCATTTAGGAGCTGATAGAAAAGCTACAGATGGTGCAAGGGTACTTAGATTACCTGGAACTATTAACTCTAAGAATGAATCTAATTGTGAGGTTTTATATATTGATAATGAATTAGAGTACTCTATGTATGATTTAAGAGAGCAATATTTAAATTATAAGCCTAAAGTACACCAATTGCAGATGCAAGAAGCTAAAAAAGTTGATACTAGAGTTGTTTCAAATAGATTTTTTAATTCATATAGCTTACATATAGAAAGAGCTAATGACTTACAAACTCTATGTAAGCTTAGAAAGTATGATATGACAGGCTTTAGAAACATGATTATACATTGCTTTGCATACTGGAAAGGTATATATGTTAGAGATTCTTATGAACTTGAAAATATAGTTATGGAATTAAACAATGCATTTACTGATCCACTTAAGGAAACTGAGGTAAATGCTATTCTAAGATGTATTCCAAAGGCTATAGATAAGTTTATAGCATATGAACAAGGAAGAAGAAGTGGAGAATGCAAGCGAGTTTCTAAAGGTATGAGAGATAAAGAAGGCTATTGGTATAAAAATGATACTTTGATTGAACGGTTAGAGATAAGTAGTAGTGAGCAAAAACATATGAAAACTATCATTGGAACTGAGGAAAAGTATGATAGGAAAAATGAAAAGAGAAGAAGTAGTAGAAGAAATGAAGAAGGTTTAACAAAAAAACAGAAAGAGCTACTGGACTTGAAGCAACAAATAATAAAATTAAAAGAAAATGGCTTAAGTAATAGAGCAATTGGAAAACAACTTAATATAAGTGAGGGCAAAGTTAGAACTACACTAAAGAAATAAAAGGGTGCGTAAGAAAATGGGTCTTTATAAATATGTGGTGTCTTGTGTTTCTTAAAAGGGTGACACGAAATGGCTAGGAGGATATTATGGATGAGAAAAAGCTTTGGTTAAAGATTAGTGGAAGTATTACTTATTACTTTAAGTGTTATAACAGAAAGCTAAGTAATGAAGAAATATGGTTAGATTATGTAGAGTATGCATTACCTGATATGGATGGAGATGGAGTTCATACTTATTTGGACAAGCAGAGTTTAGAAAGAGTTGTTCTAGATGCTGCAATGATGGATAAAGCTAAGACTGCATTTATAGAAAGACTAGAAAAAAGAAGAGCTAAGGAAGTATCAGTTAAAGAAGAAAAGAAAGTATTGGCTCAAGTCATTGATTTTTCAAAGTATAAAAAATAGATTTGATTAATACAATTTAAGGAGAAAAATATGAAAATAGAAAAAATCATTAAAAAAGTAGGTATTATAGTAGGAATAGTAGGTTCATTATTTGGAGCATATATGTTTTTAACACAGCTAAAATGGATGATAGCAGATAGAAATTTTACAATGGTATTGGGATCTATTGGTACTATAGCTCAGTCTGTAATCTTTGCATTATTTATTTATGGTTTTGGAGAAATTATAGAATTATTATCAAAAATTAATGAAAATTTACAGGATAAATAATATTTAAAACAAAATAATATTATTTTTAGTAGGAAAAATATAATATTTGTAGAATATCCAATATAAAGTGATTTGCCCACGCAGTGGCTTAAATGAGTTTATAGGAGGATGTTTTATATGAAATTAAAACTAAGTGACTTACCTCCACAATTTGAAAATATAGCTGAAAGAATTGGACTTGATAAAGCTAAGATGCTATTTGAAGAATTTGGAGGGACATCTGTGTATTTTCCGACAGAGAAGATGATATATAAGGACGCTCGTGATAGAGAAATCATATCACAGTTTAATGGATTTAATCATAAAGAGTTGGCTGTAAAATATGATATGTCTGAGAGTTATGTAAGAGCTATTATAAACAGACATAAAAAAAGTGCCTAATATTTTATTGACAAAAGTTGATTTAAAAAGGTATTATGGTTGTTCAGTTGAGTTCTAGTTTTTTTTAATAAAAAAGCTGCTTATCCAGTTAATGGGTATGCAGCTTTTTTACATTGTTTTATTATTTAATTGGTTAATATTTGAACTTAAAGAGTTGATACTTGTACTTAGCCCAATAGCAATAGGTAAGACTTTGAGATTATCTCCATCTTTTCCCCTGCTCCACACCGTACGTGAGACTTTCACCTCATACGGCGCTCCATCATTATATATCTATTTTCTAAATTTTAGAATTTCCAACC